>CAZBTB010000103.1:0-5839 GCA_964494605.1 uncultured Lachnospiraceae bacterium | reverse complement strand
GAAGCGACAATCAGGATGGACGGCAACGGCAAACTGACGTACAATGTGCATAAAGGCAAAACGCTTGTAGTAAAAGAGTCGGCGCTCGGAATCGAAACCGACGTAGACGATTTTGACGTTATGAGAATACACGGCGTCAATTCACGATGTGTAAAAGGCTCGTATAATAACAAGTCCGGTAAGCGTTCAACCGTGACGTATGAGTGCAACGAAACTGTTTTAACCTTAAAAGGTTGGGAGTTTTATCTGGATATCGTTATGCGTGCTTACGACGACGGTTACGCATTCCGTTACAATGTTCGTTCGATAGACGGCAGCAGCGGAACAATGAAGGTGCTTGACGAGCGGACGGAATTTGCACTGCCCGACAATACGGCTATGTGGGCGCAGGAGTATGTTTCCAATACGCCGGCGTCGGGTGATTTTTACTCGTATGAAGAACCGTACCGCCGCAGGTCGGCTGTCAATCTTACCGACGAGTTTCTGGCAATGCCGGTACTGTACCGTGTTGCGGGTACGGATATCTATTCGTTGATTACCGAGTCGCAGCTAGTCGGCAGCGGCTATTACGGCTCTATGCTTAAAGTGCCGCAAAGTAAAGCAGGTACCGGGTTATTAAAAACCGAGCACACGCCGGCAGGAATCAAAGTAGACGATAACGTCGTTGCTTATCCTTTCTCGTCTCCGTGGCGCGTCGGTATCACCGGCGATATGAAGACGGTCAATGAGTCCGAGCTGGTTGAAAAAGTGTACGACGATGTCGAATACTGGAAACCCGACAATTACGATTCTCTTTCGGATTCCGAAAAAGAAATCTACGACTACGACTGGGTGGAAGCGGGCGTCACGACTTGGAGCTGGCTGATTTACAACGGCAAGCAGAACGACTATAATTTGCACCGTCAGTACGTTGATCTGGCTGCCGAAATGGGGTGGAAGTATATTCTGCTTGACGGCGGTTGGTCATCCGGTCTCGATATGGATACTACTTTCCGCAATTTCGTTAATTACGCAACGGGAAAGGGTATAAAAATCATGGTATGGTGCGATGCGTTTTTAAGCTTTGCAAACGGTAACGTCGATTTATTGCGTATGCGTTTGGAAGAGTGGGCTGAATACGGTGTTGCGGGTATCAAGATTGACTTCTTCGACGGTCAGAGTACGTCGAGACAGAAACATCAGGGTGAGGATATCGATACAATCAAGTGGTATGAAACGGTGTACCGCGAGACGGCACGACTTAAAATGATTGTTAATTGCCACGGCTCAAACAAACCGACCGGTGAGCGCAGACAGTATCCGCACGTCATTAACCGCGAGGCAATATACGGCAACGAAATGAAGACCGTCGGCGCAATGTACACTATCAATCAGATGTTTGTGCGCACTCCGATAGGTCCGTCCGACTTTACGCCCGTTGTAAATCCTTTCGGCGACGGTTTGACCGCTGCGCACCAGCTTGCGCTTAACGTACTTTACGAATCGGGCGCTCCGTCATTGGGCGATTACGCCGAAACATACTCACGCGAGGATATAAACGAGTTTTTCAAATCCGTACCCGCTTTACGCGACGAAACGGTATACATTGCCGGTATGCTCGATTACTATTACGTAGCGGCGGTGCGTTCGGGTGAAGAGTGGTTCGTTTGCGGCATTAATGCATTACTCGAGACCGACGTTACAATCGATTTTTCGTTTTTGAGCGAAGGCGTCTCTTACGACGTTGAGCTGTTTATCGACGGCAAAAGCGGTCTTATCCGTAACACTTCGGAAACCGTAACGGCAGGCGGTACAAAAACGGTTAAAATGTCGGAAAACGGCGGGTTCGTCATGCGGTTGACCCCTGAGTCGCACAACTGAGATTTAGTTAAGGAGAGCTTTTTATGAAAATAAAGAAAGTATTGGGTAAGTTATTGATTTTTGTGCTTTGTGCGTGTATGTTTCTTTTGGCTGCATGTAATCCCGGCGACGGAGATTCGGAAGAGCCGTGGACGACTACGGGAGAACTGACAAAAGACGAAAACGGAAATGTGGTTTTTTCAAACGTAGAGTTGAAATTGACTACTGTCGTCACGGGACAGGATAAAGCAGTGTTGGATACTCAGATTGCGCGTTTTAACGCCGAGTACGACGGCAAGATAAATATTATACCGTCAAGTTTCGACGCCAGCAGGTTCGAGAACAATGTTGCGAGCCAAATCACGAATAATTCCAACGCTCCCGACTTTATGATGTCGCACCAAAAGGCAAACAAGAGTTTTGCCGAAAACGGTTTGATTCAGCCGTTTGACGAGGCAATGCAAAAATCGGGTATAAAAATCGATATGGATAATTTTGCGACCGAATTGGCTCAGTATTCTTCGCTGGGATACAACGGCAGTACCTATGCCGTCCCGGTAGACGCACAAAGCTTTGTCGTTTTTTACAATAAAAAAATTCTGAGCGCGCTCGGCAAAGAGGTGCCGACAACACGCGCGCAGCTTCTCGACGTGTGCAAGACGTTTAAGGAAAACGCGACTTACGGCGGAAAGTCGCCTGTTGCATGGTCAACGTCGGCTAACTACTTTATCGAGTACGCTTTTCCGACGGCGGTATTGCAAAACGGCGGTAAACTGTACGATCCGACGAGTCTGCGCGTAGATTGGCAAAGTAACGGCGATAATTTTGCGGCATTCGGCAACGCCATTGCTGCGTTCCGCGAGTTGTTCGATAAAGGATATGCACTCTACAATGAGTCGGGCAGTACTGCGCTTTCGGAGTTTTTGGCAGGGCAAAGATTATTCTATTTTACTCAGCCGTGGGCAATGAAGGACATTGTTACGAATTACGCTTCGCGCTTGGAGATTACCGAAGAAACGTTAATGGACGAGTATTTGGGCGGCGCGTCGATGGCGGGGTGGTTTGCAATGACGGACAATCCCGCAAAAAACAGCATTTACGGCGATGCGCATTTCTTTACGATGAGCAAGACCGTGACCGATATTAATAAGAAGGCCGCTATGGTTGAGTTTATCCGTTGGTTTACTACAAATACCGATGCTGGGTCGAAGTGGGCGAGCGCGGGGCATTTCAGCGTATCTAAAGCTATCAATACTTCGGATGCTTATTCTACCAATCCGTATGTAACCAACTATATCAGTAAATTTTACGGTGATATCAACAACTTCCAATGTATCGGAATTACGCCGTTTTACGAGGCGGTTATTCCCGAACTGAACGGAGTTTTTACCGATACCGTCGGAAACAGGAACAATCCCACGGCGGCATCCGATACGTCGGCAATTAAGAGCAGACAAGACTCGGTCAATTCGAAAATCGACTTTATCAATATGTAAAAAATCAAAAGAGTAATTTATGGAAATCGATATAAAGAAAAAATTAGCCGAACAACGCAAAAGCAAAAACAGAGAAACGGCTGTTGCCGTGGCGTTGGTAAGCCCGTACTTTATCTTATTTATATTATTCGGTCTTATTCCGGTAGTAATGGGTATTGTCTTTTCGTTTATGCGGTACAATCCGTATATGCCCGGTGACAACGGGTTCGTCGGATTGCAAAACTACATCAATATTTTTAATACGGATTTACCTATTTCGAAAACGTTTTGGGAATCGTTTACGACTATGCTGTTGTTCGGCGTAGTGACGGTACCGCTGTTGACGATTATTCAGCTTGTATTGGCATATCTTATCAATTTGCAGCCGCCTGGATATAAGTTTTTTCGCGCAGTCATCTATTTGCCCAGCGTCGTATCGCTGAGTATAATGGGTATTATTTTCGGTAACATGTTTGCCGGTAACAGCTCGGGACTTATCAACGCTTTGTTCGGTACCGAAATCGAATGGCTGTCCGGCCGTCCGTGGGAAGGGGATACCCTCCGTTGGGTGGTTATGCTCATCGCCAGCATATGGTGGCAGACCGGTACTTCGTTTATCATTTTTGCAGGTGCGCTGAAAAACGTACCTAAGGTGCTCTACGAGGCGTGCGAGATGGACGGCGGCAGTCGGTGGAGAAGGATTTTGGCTGTGACGCTTCCCAATATAAAAAGTTCCGTCGCGCTGTGCACGTTCAATTCGCTTATCGGATATCTGGGACTTTTCGGTCAACCGTACGTATTGAACGATCTGACAAACGAGTCGATTCTTGTTTCTCCGATGATGTTCATTATGGAATACTTGCAGGGCGGAGTAGTGTATGCAAGGCAAACGGGATATCTGTGCGCCTGTGCTATAGTGTTCGGACTGATTGTTATGATATGCAGTATTATTCAGCGCAGAGTTATGGGCGAACATAATCGCAAAATTAAATGCACTCCTGCGGCTACGGCTTTTTTTGAAGACAGAGAATATCTTTCACGGGAGGATGATAAATGCAAACTTCAAAAATAAAGCGTCGTTTGACAAAGTCCGAACGAACGCGTCGTCGTGAAAAAATCGTATCGTTCGTGATTATGCTGTTCGTAACGGCAATATGGTTACTGCCCATTTTATATATGTTGGGTACGTCGTTCAAATCGGATTTAGACTTACAGTTGCATCCCGAAACAATCTTTCCGTCGAGTTGGGATCAATGGACGTTAAAGCATTACGAGGGCTTTCTCGTCCGCGACGGCTCTATGGACAATATGCCTATGTGGATGCTTAACTCGTTGTGGTCGACTTTTGCCACCGTTGCTTTGACGGTATTGATGGATTTGATTACGGCGTTTGCTTTTGTATTCATGAATTTCCCCGGCAAAAAAAAGCTGATGAAATTTTTGCTACTGTGGATGACAGTGCCGGGGGTTATCGGTACTGCGCCGTCGTTTGCATTGTACTCGACCATTCGCAATGCTGCCAAAATTACCGATCCGGTCGGTTCGTATGCTTACATATATTTCTGGATCGTAGTACCGGGAATTACGGGTATTTTCAATACGCTGCTAATGCGCAATTTTTTCAATTCGATCCCGCAGGATATTATTGACAGCGCAAAGTCGGACGGAGCGAGTACGATGACTGTATTCAGGCGTATAGTATGCCCGTTGGCAAAATCGACAATTATGTTGATTATCCTGTTTTCTTTTAACGGAAGTTGGAACAATCTGATTTGGCCGCAGCTGTTACTCAGCGGCGAGAGCTCGTACTGGTCGACAGTTACCGTCGCACTTACCGATTATACCAACGGAAGCTCGTGGGGCGCCAACGGCGTAGCAATGGCAACCAGCGTTTTTGCCCTTATTCCTATTATAATCATATTCGTTATTACGCAAAATCGTATGATAGACGGATTGGTAACCACTGGTATCAAAGGTTGATTACTGCAAGACATTAAAGTTATTTCGGAGTTACAGAATGGAAAATCAATCGGTAGAAGCGTTTTTATCGCTTCGGCATTTGGAAAAAGTTTATTTAAACGGCGAAAAGGCGGTATATGATTTCAATCTCGACATTGCAAGGCATGAATTTATTGTCATAGTCGGACCTTCCGGCTGCGGCAAAAGTACGACGCTGAGAATGATTGCCGGATTGGAAGACATAACAAGCGGCGATATTTTTATGGAAGGCGAACTGCTCAATTACAAACCGAGCAAGGATCGAAAGATGGCGTTTGTCTTTCAGAGTTACGCGCTGTATCCGCAAATGAACGTGTTTGATAATATTGCTTTTCCGCTTACTATCAATAAGTACCCTTATCCTGCGCTCAATGAGGTCCTATACGCTAATTACGAGTTGAATGCTTTGTTCGATTCTCACGAATTTTCCGTCGTTTCCAACGGTCTTTCGCTTGCCGAACGTGAAGCCAAATCCAACAAGGACAGATGCGAGAAGATTGCGGCGATGTTCGGCATTTCGCTTCCTT
>CAZBTB010000102.1:0-5874 GCA_964494605.1 uncultured Lachnospiraceae bacterium | reverse complement strand
CATCGAACTTGACAGGGACGATGAGGATAACGTGTATCTTGTTATCCATACCGGTAATACAATCCATCTTAGAAAACACCCGACGAGGACAGCGCACTCTGCCACGTCTGCTCGTCCCATGCCTCAATCGTTCTGTCGAAAATCATCTGTGACGTGAGCGTCTTGTTCTGCTTTGAAAACTCATTAACGTATCCTGCCGAAGAAAGTGCATTCAAGCCGCCGATTTTGACAAGCGGGAAGGATTTGGGCGCGGGTAAAATCCTAAGCGCGTTCTTCTCGTCCGTAAACCAGTTAAGGCGTTCTTTCTGCGAATCGGAAAAAGTTGCGAACAGCTCGGGATTCTTTTCGGTAATATCGTAATCGAAAGGCAACAGCGTTCCCTTCGTGGAGCGGATATAGGTGGACTGATACTTGTCGCTTGCCATAAACAGCAATAGGTCCGTAGCCAGATCCTTAGCCGTAGCGTACGACGGAACGAGCGCAACGTGATCCATGCCGAGCGAGCTGGCTACGTTTCTCGCCGCTCTTAAATACGCAAAGTCCTTAGCCGACACGCCCTCGTACGATTCCGCGCCGCTGTCGATTGCCCGTATAGTTGCCGCAAGCTCGGCGTCCGTCATTTGAGTGTTTTCCAGCTTTTCGACAATTGAACTTATGATAGGCAGCTTCATCATTCTGATGTCGTACTGCTCTTGGATAGAAGCTTTAATTGCGCTCATTTCTCTGTCGAACCAATCGCCGTTGAAGTGGAACAACGCCTCTCCCTGCAAGAATGCCGTTTGCGCAGGCATGAACTGCAACGTCAAGCCCTCTTTCCATTCGTAATCGTTATCATAGGACACAATCTTTTCGATGACCTCGAGCGATTTCAAACGACCTTCCTGTTTGAAAATATCGCGCGTAATGCGGTTGCCCACCTTGCCGCTGTAGAAGTTGACGTAGCCTTCGTAGCTGTCGTACTGCGCCCACCACGAATCGAAAACATAATGAATGTAATCGGAATCGCCCGAGCGAATAATGGAATAACCCTTGTTGTACTTGCCCTCTTTGTTACCCTTTAACAGCTTAACATCGTCCATGATTTTGAACAGTTCGTTTGTTGTCACGGGCACTTGATAACCGAGCTGATCGCACAATAAGTCCTTGTTGTAAAACAGTCCGTTTACGCCCGACGTCCACGGCGCGATATAAAAGTTTTCGTCCGTATTGTCGGAGCGTCCGATATACTTAAACGCGCTAACGTACGACTCGTTCATCTTTTCCTTATAAGTTCTTTCTTCGCCCGGAACGGTACGGTTGTACAGCGTATCGGTGAGATTGTACGCAAGATCGTATCTGCTTTCGTTGCCGATATATTCGGATAAGTTGGCAGTCGTAAAAATAAGGTCGACCGTGGAATTACCCGACAGCTTGGTTGTGGCGTACGACTGAATACCGTTTTTGCTCAGGTCATATCCGAACTCGGGATACTTCTCCTTTACCCAATCCTCTTTCGCGAACATCTCGAGAAGATTTTCCAACCATTCGACGCCGTAGCCGACGTCGAGACAGTATATCTCGAGGAAGTTATCGGTGTCGGGCAGTCTGCTGCACCCGACAAGCGATGTACTTACTCCCAACGCCATTACAAGCGAGAGAAACAAACACGACAGCTTTTTCAACATCTTTTTCATAATTATCTCCTTTCGGTAAATTTAACCTTTAAGACCGCCTAAAGTATAGTTTTGCAATATAACGTTTGAAAAGCACGCAAACAGCACGAGTATGGGCACCATGGAAATGACAAGCCCCGCAAAGTACGCAGGCGTGTTGCCCGTACGCGTGAGCGTAAGCGAGATTCCGTAAAGTCCGGACGCCACCGTGGGATAACTGGGCATATACAGAAGCGGACTCATGTAGTCGTTCCACTGCCCCATCGCCGACATAAGCCCGAGCACGCACATTATGGGCACGGCTTGCGGAAGCATAACCCTGAAAAACACTGTTGCGTCGCTCGCTCCGTCGATAAACGCCGCCTCAGCATACTCCCACGATACGGACTTAAAGAATCCGTTGATCATAAGGAAAGGCGTTCCGAAACCGCCGACGGCGCAAATAAGCGTGTAAAGCGGCGTGTCGTACACACCCAAATCGGTAAAGAACTTAAATCTTGCACCGCTCGATCCGCCGATAGGAAGAACGATCGAAAAGATAACGGCGCCGTAAATTATGCTGCGCAGCTTAAAGTTGTATTTCGCCATTATGTAGCCCGTACAAGCGCTTAAGAATATTCCGCAAATAATCGAAATACCTATCTGCCATATGCTGTTCCATACCATTCCGATAAAGTAGGTTTCGCCGTACTGCATACCCGTAAACGCCACAACATAGTTTTCGAAAACGGGTTTTTTGGGTAAAGCGAACGCGTTGCCCGTGTACGAGTTCTGCTGAAACACCACAAAATCCTGGAAGGAATTGATAAACAGCCACAACAACGGGATAAGCAGTGACAGCGCGTAAATCGTAAACAAAACGAATACAATGCCGAATACTATTTTTTCGCGCAGTCCCTGGCGCGTGAATACAAGCTCGTTACCGACTTTTTTGAATTTTTTATCTTTTTTTAACAGCATTGCTCTTCTCCTTAATATTCGTAATTGGCTTTCATCAAAAACCGTCTGACCAACAGAACCACGGGCGTCCAGATAATCGAATAAGTAAGGCTGACCGCAGAGACGAGGTTGTAGCTGCCCGTTCCGCCCTACACGCCGTTGCTCCAAACCTCTTGAAACAGCCAGAAGTTTATCGTCGTCGTATTGTTGCCGCCCTGAGGCTTAAAAAGCAATATCGGACCGCTTGCGCCGAAAAATCCCGAAATGGACAACGTAAGTATCGTGCTGAGCGTGGGCATGACGAGCGGAAGAATAATCGACCTGAGCTCGCGCATGGGCTTGCAGCCGTCAAGTCGCGCCGCCTCCAACAGCTCGACGGGAATTCTCGACATCGCGCTGCCCACAAGCAGAACGTTGCTCGTAAGACAGGTCCACAAACAGTATATCTGAATAGTGGTCGTCGCCGTGGAATCCTGATTCAGAAAGCCCACTCTGGGATAATCCAAGCCCATGCTCTTGGCAATGGCGGCAATCGGTCCGAGCGGCGAAATCATCTCCGAAAAAACACGCGTCGTAACAACGCCCGATATGATTGCGGGCAAGTAAAACACGATTCTGAAAAATTTGTAACCGTAAATCTTTTTATAAAAGAAATATGCCGTGATTACCGCAAGCGGAAAAGCTACGAACAGTCCCTGCAAAAAGTATCGGATAGTATTTCCGAAAGCCAGTCTCAGATCTCCGTCTTCGCTTGTCATCAACGACCATACTTTGGGAAAATTACCAAAAGTAAAATCGCCTTTATAGTCCTGAAACGCCAACATGACGGAAGATATATTCAAATATATCGTAAAAACGCAAAAATACACTACAGCCAGCCACAACATCGAGAATATAAAAAATCCGCGCTTCATTTCGCGTTTTTTCTTCTCGGTCAGCTTAAATCTACTCATACTCCGCTCCCTTCGTCTATTTTGGACGATAACATAACATTTTATCGTTACTTATATTATAAAGGAAGAACAATTTCTTATATAGTCTTTTTCGGCAAAAAAAGAGTGATTTTTACCCCCCCCCGCGAAAATCAACTGTTTTTGCGATTCCGTTGACTTTTACGTAAGCCTATGCTATAATAAATTCATGGACAAATTCATCTACAGCAAGAATAAAATTCTGGATATACTGGCTACGTTTTACGAGCTGACGGGCGTTTCGATTTCCTTTTTCGCCAACGATATGACTCCCACCTGCATATTGGACTACGCGGAAGAACCCGCATATTGTGAATTCTTTCTGAACAACCCCAAAACTTATCCGTTATGTCAGGAATGTAACTTTCAACACGCCGAAGAATGTATCCGCGACAAACAAACGCATATTTACACCTGTCACGCAGGACTTATAGATACAATTACGCCCATTTACAACTCCAATCAGCTCATGGGCTTTATCATGTTCGGCAAGCTCAGAGACGACGAACAAGAATACACGAATACCGACGTACTTAAGTCCGTTTGCGATAATTATAACATCGATTACGATAAGCAGCTTACATATTACAACAAGACAAAACACTTTCCCATTTCTCAGATCTTTACATATATAAAGCTCCTGCGGCTGTGTATCGACAACATATTTTATCAGAACCTGATTACCCAAACCGACCTTTACACCACTTCGGTCTTAGATTATATAAATAAGAATTTCAACATTATCGAAACGGTACAAGACCTCGAGAACCACTTTTATATTACCCATAAAACCCTATACAATATCGTCAAAAAGGCAACGGGAAAAAACATTGTTCAATACGTTACGGAGCTGAGAATCGACGCCGCCAAAAAATTGCTCGTTTCCACCGATAAATCGATAAGCGCAATAAGCGCCGAAGTCGGATATATGGACTACAACCGCCTCATTAAAAACTTCAAAGCGCTCACGGGCAAAACCCCTCTGCAATATAAAAAGCAGCACAGATAAAATCCGCTTGATTAGGCTTGATTTTTAAAATGACTTCGGTGTCGTTATATTGACAATTGATTTTTAAAATGTTACAATGGTGTAAATTCGCATAAAGGAGTGTATTTATGATCCTATCCCAAACGTCGGCTCTTTTGGAAAACAGAAGAAAGGATAAGATTTTGGACGATTACGTTGTAATGGTGGGCTATAAAGGCAGCGATTCCGTGATTACCTCGCCCGGTGCGAACGGCGATTCGCTATTCGACATAGCAAGCACGGGAAAGGTTCTGATAACGTCCACCCTTATATTAAAAGCAATAAACGAGAAAAGAATCGCTTTGGAAGATACTCTGGACAAATTTTTCGAAAACGTTCCGGAAGATAAAAAGCATATTACGGTTTTCGATCTTTTAACTCATACGTCAGGAATAATCCGATTCGATATTCCCAAGGAAGTTTGCGCAAAACGTAACGATACAATCGCAAACTATATTTTATCCGAGCCTCTCGCCTTTAAGCCCGGAACGGAATACAGGTATTCATGCACCGGGTATATTTTGTTGGGCTTTATCGCCGAAAAGGCATTCAACGCAGGATTGGACGAATTGTTTTATACGTATATCAAGCAGCCGTTAAAGCTTACGAGAAGCGGGTTTAATATGCCGGTGGACGAAGTAAATTCGATAAATTGCTGTTACAGTCGCAAGGATTACGGTGATACTGCCGTCGGCGACGAAATCGTAAAAAACATGCGAGGTTGCGTCGCGGGAAACGGCTGCTCGTTCTGGACGGCTAACGATTATTTAAAATGGGTTAAAGCCGTCATGAATAAAAGCGATATTTTTTACGGTGAAGAGTTGTATGCTAAAGCCGAGAAAAATTATACTCCCGATTTTTCGGAGGGTCGTGGGCTCGGCTACTTGATCGTAGACGAAAACTATCCCCAGACGGGAAAGCTCTTCCCCGTCGGCAGTTTCGGACATTGCGGTCATTCCGGAGTATCGTTTTTCATAAACAGACAACTCGATTTATACGTAATTATCCTGACTAACGTTACGCGTTGTACATTCAGAAACAACAATTGGGAAATGAGAGATTACAGCGTTACGATGAAGCTGAGAGAAGACGTACACAATGCAATAAAAGCCGACCTGAATTTGTAAAAAACCGATGACCGTCATCAAAAGGAGCGAAAAATATGAAAATTTCTCAGATGCTGTACGAACGGCTCGATAAGAACAAGGCAATAGCTGAGCTTAAGTCTTTGGCTGACGAAATGTAGAAAGCAACCACAGTCGAGCAAGCTTTAGAAATAAGAAAC
>CAZBTB010000101.1:0-6057 GCA_964494605.1 uncultured Lachnospiraceae bacterium | reverse complement strand
AATGAACATGGGCGTAGACGTAATTCCCTCGTTCATGAAGGATACCACCGACCGCAACCGTACTTCGCCCTTCGCGTTTACGGGCAACAAGTTCGAGTTCCGTATGCTGGGCTCGACCGCAAACATCTCCTGCCCCAACACCATGATAAACACCGCAGTAGCCGAACAGTTCGACAAGTTCGCCACCGCACTCGAAAAGTCAGAGGACTTCGAATCGGACGTAAAAGAGCTTATCCGCAACACCTACGTAAAGCACAGCCGCATAGTGTTCAACGGCAACGGTTACTCCGAAGAATGGACGACCGAGGCCGAGCGCAGAGGTCTGTTAAATCTCAAGAGCACGCCCGAATCGCTTGTCTACTACACTTCGGAAAAGAACGTCAATCTTTTGAGTAAGTACGGCATTTACTCGCCCGAAGAAGTCGCGGCGCGCGAAGAGATACTACTCGAAAACTATTCCAAGCTAATCAACATCGAGGCTCAAACCATGATTGAAATGGCTAACAAGGAGATACTCCCCGCCTGCTTCGAATACATGCGTTCGCTCGCCGACGCCGTCGAGAAGAAAACGGCAATCGGCTTTACCGCGACCGCCGAGACCGATCTGCTGCAAAAGCTTACGGGACTTACCGATAAGGCATACGTTGCGACGCGCGTGCTCGAGGACATCGTGGTCGACGCCAGGACCGTGGACGACGTTGTTGCCTCCGCGTTCAACTACCACGACAAGGTGGTTGCCGCAATGCAGGATTTAAGACAGAACTGCGACGAGCTCGAGACAATCGTCTCCAAGGACTTCTGGCCCTTCCCCACTTATTCGGACTTATTATTCTCGGTATAACCGATCCACCCCGACTTAAACCTGTCGGGGTTTATTTTTGTCAAATAAAGCTAAAAAAGCAATCAAGGGAAAATATTGATTTTATCGAACAAATGTATTAGACTGTTCGTATAAAAAACAAGGAGAAACGATATGTCGACCGATTATAAACCGAGCGTAGACGCAGCTCTTAATTGGATAGAAAATCACATGCTCACATTTGACCGCGGGCGTTGGGGAATTTACGAACGAATCGTTACCGACACGGCGGAGCGTTCGGCGCTATGCCGTCCCGATACGGCAAGCGAGTACTTAAAAGCCGTAAACCTGTATAAAAAACTGTACGGCGACAAGTACGGCGAAGAATACGAAAAGGTCCTGAATTACTTAATCCTCGTGCAGGACGGCAAAGACGACGGCGTTGCGGCTTTCCCCTTCGCTTACGTCGACGGACAGAAAAGATACGACTGCGATAAAACCCTATACCAGAACGACAACGGCAAAATTATTATCAATCTACTCGATATTTACCTTGATAACGGCGACGAGCGGCTTAAGGAAATCGCGCTTAAGTGCGCGCGGTTCTGGCTGAGCGTTCAGGACGGCGACGGACTGTATTTCGACCCAGCAGTCAAGGGGCTCTCTCCCAACCCCAAAGGCGCATGTTTTATTCTGTGGCTTATGGCGGCAATGCACCTATGCTATAAAGTCAGCGGCGAAAAAGAATTTCTTCGCTCGGGACAAAAGGCGTTCGGTTTCGTCAAAACTTTGGTTAAGGACGGCAGAATAATCACTTCGATGGAAAATGCCGATACCGAACAGTGGCGACCTGTTTCGTCCGAAAACTATATCGCTCTGTTGTGCCTTGCACGCTCCTTTGCGGTCGAACCCGATCCCGAATACATGTCGGTAATAAACGAAATCCTGCCCTTCTGTATTAGTCTTATCGACAGCGAAACGGGCGCAATACGCAACTGCACTCCTACGTTAAAAGCCAAAGGCGACAGCAACGACCCCGATATCTGCGACATGGTTTACACTCAGGGCTACGCGCTCAACGCCTTCCCCGAGCTTTACAGAATAACGGGCGACAGAAAATTGCTTGACTTAGGAAACCGTCATGCCGCATGGCTTGCGTCCGTGCAATGCAAGGACGAACCGCTACCCGTAAACGGTGGTTGGCGCGGCTCTTACAGCCTGTCAAAAAAATCCTACTACGGCGTTTGCGACAACTTCTTCAAAGAAGGCGGCGCGCCCAGCGTTTACGTCGGTTGGAGCACACTGCCGATAATTATCGGAATGATGAAGCTTTCTTTAGTAGCATAACAATACAAAGCCCGCTCTTAACTGAAGAGCGGGCTTTGTATTACTTTCGTTCTATCTTCTTCTTGTCTTGGTTGCACGGTTTACGCTGCGCAGAAGCGATGCAAACGCCTCGTCCAGTCTGCGCTTACCCTCGGGCGTACGGTTTTCGGGTTTTAAGCGTTCGGCGTTAAGAAGCGCCAGAACCTCTTTCATTTCGTCGGCGGTCGCACCCGTCCGACCGATACGCTCCACGCGCGTAATCACGTCCTCATACTCGGGCTCGACGGGCTTATCATGCATACCGAAGGGAACAGCAGGCTCGTCGTACTCTTCTTCGTTGTCTTCCTCGTCTTCGATTTTTTCGGGTTCTTCTGCCTTTGGCTCGAACTCGACGGTGGGCTGAATAACTTCCACCGTTTTTTCATTGCTCTCCTCGGCGGGCAGATCGGTCATAACCATTTTATGCTCGTCTTCTTCGAGCTCTTCCTGAGTTTCGGGCGCGGTCACGGTATCGAAATCGATAACGGATGCGGGAGAAAACTCGCCTTCTCCGCCAATAACTGGCAATGCCGTTTCGGACAAAACGCCCGCCTTTTCGTCAAGTAGCTCCATCAGTTTTTCGTGTGTCTTAATAGCGTTTTTGATAGACAGCCTCACAATTATCTCGCCCACGACAGCCAATACGACACCGGCAAGAGTGAGCACCGCAA
Organism: uncultured Lachnospiraceae bacterium; assembly: GCA_964494605.1. GTDB lineage: Bacteria > Bacillota > Clostridia > Christensenellales > Pumilibacteraceae > UBA10677. Next base: position 3,222 of record CAZBTB010000101.1, on the reverse strand, counting down.
AAGCGGCGTTCGTGCTTTTTGTGTCCCAAACGGCGTTACCGTAGCTTAGGAGCAACGCGTCCAATACGGCGGTTACCGTGAGCGTAACGGTGCACAGCGATTTTAACAAACACGCCGAAAAGGGCGTGAGCACGCAGTACTCGACCGTCATTACGGTTGCGGGAAAAACGTTAAGCTCTTCCGCCTTTTCGTAAGCCTTTTTTATGCGGTCGGGCATTTTGCCAATTTCCGCCTTTACCGCGTCGGCACGGTCTTTCGAGCCGCGCACGGTTTTAAGTAATTTGCTCTCTTTGCGCTTGATACGCGAAAATTCGCCTCCGCTTGTAAAACACAGCAAGACGAAAATCACCGCAAGCATACCCAAAAAAATATACAGAACTGTTTCTTCATTCAGCTTTTCGGAAATCTTAACGAACAATCCACTGAAATACCGAATCATAATTTCTCCTTTATATAAAAGATACGGTAAACCCGCGTTTTTGTCAAGCGAATGTCGGGAGCGGTACGCGTTTTGTCTCTATAAAATCCGACTGCTCGAACGAGTACACCAAGGTTTTTGTCACTTTAACGCCCAGAATATCCTCTGCGGCTTGCGCGTAGACCGACAGCTGCAGGTCGTAAGCTCCGCTTTTAATTGTAGACGGTTTGCTTGTTTTGTAATCGATAACCGCACAATCTTTTCCGTCTATGACAATGAGGTCTATTACGCCTTGGACAAGCGTCCCATTCATATTATACACAAACTGCTTTTCGCGATAGAACTTTTTACCCGAAACAAACGCTCCTATTTTTTGCGCGGCGTCCCCGAGCTTACCCTCGTCCGCAAGCTCGCCGATTTCTCCGACCTTCTTGAGTCTGTTCCACTCGGACAAAAAGTCGGCGTTAAAGTCAATAAGCTCCATAGCCTTGTGATAGGCGTTGCCTTTCCGCGCCGCGCGGTCGTCGTCGGCGCCCGTAGCGTAATACGTCGGCTGCTCCTCTTCCGCCGCGTCTTCGTTCATGGCGGTGACGCTGCTTTTGACAAAACCGTGGCTGTGCCCGTAATCGTCGGTAAGATATTTCTTAATAGCTTCAACAAGTTGCTTGTCCGGCTTGCCGCCGATAAGCCTGCCGTCAAGACTGTCGGCGTTTACCGCCAAACAATCTTCTTCGGAAATCTTGGTAAAACCGCGCTTGGCATACACGGGTCTTAGCCAATCGAAAAAGCTTCTGCCGCTCTCGTAATCGCAAAAACCGCTACCGGTCTCCGTCAAAAGCTCGTCCTTTTCGCTCGTGCAAGCGTAGATATAAAGTCCGAACTGCGCACGGGTAAGCGCAACGTAAAGGAGGCGCATTTTTTCTTCTAAAAGCTTTCGGCGCGTTTTGAGCGCCGCGGCAAACGTCAGCTTGTTTTTCTCCACCGTTCGCTTTAAAGTGTCGTGCGTTTTCATGCAAATGCCCAGCTCGTCGTCGGCAATCACTTTGCCGCGCTCGTCGGACAGATTAAAGCTTTTGTCCGCTCCCGCAAGATACACAAACGGAAATTCCAACCCTTTAGAAGCATGTACGGTCATAACGGCGACGGCGTCTAAAGCGGGCGGACGCTCGAACTCGTCTGCTCCGCGCTCGAGATAGTCGACGTATTCGCCGATACTGCCGCCGTAGAGAGACGCGCACGCGCTCGACACAAAGCTGTTGAGAACGTCCGCTTTGATATCGCCGCCGGGCAAAGACAAAACGTAAGAAAACCACTGTTTTTCGGCGGTAAGCGCGCCTATAAGCTCGCCTGCCGTCATTGTGTACGAATAACCCGAATATCTGTCTGTCAGCTCGTAAAACGACTTAAGCTTTGCGCTTAGCGAATCGTTGTGTCCGCTTACGTAGCTTTCGCACAGCTTATAAAAACGCTTTTCTTCCCTTGCGCCGCTCAGCTTTATTTCCGCAAGCTCGTCGTCGGTTACGCCGATAAGCGCCGAGTGCAACACGGACACGAGCGCAATATCGTCGGTACGGTTCAGAAGATACTTTAAAAACTCAATCAGAACCGAAACCTCGTGTACCGACGTAAACTTAAGCTTGTCGGACACCGACACGTTGACGCCCGCCTTTTTGAGCTTGTCGTACAGCATGGCAACGTGCTTGCCGCGCGTAGACACCAAAACGGCTATGTCCCCCGATCTTACTCCACGGCTACCCGAGCCGCACGGCAAACGTCCACCACTCAGCTTTTCGGTTATATCACTGACAATAAGGTTGGTTTCGGCGTCAGCCTTAACCGCCGTTTCGTCTGCCTCATGCCTTAAGACGCTGTAAACACCGCTTGCCGCGTTTTCTTTTTTACGGCAAACAACGAGATTAAGCCCGACTTCTCCGCCGCTTAAATTGCGACCGCCGATAAGCTGTGCGCTTCCGCGGTAATCGATTTTGCCGAACTCGGTCGTCATAAGCGGATTGAAAACGTCGTTGCAAAAATCGAGTATTTCGTTCGCGCTCCTGAAATTGGCGTTAAGCTCAACGGGCGGATCGAAGCCGTATTTTTCGGAATGAAGATATTTATCGAGGAATATACCCGGGTCGCACATGCGAAACGCGTAAATGCTCTGCTTTACGTCACCTACCAAAAACATATTGTCGCCGCTCTTGACCGAGCTTATTATGCGCTCTTGGAGCGGATTGACGTCCTGATATTCGTCAACGAAAACGCGCCTGTATTTTTTTCTTATTTCCGCTGAAATATCGGGATCGGAAACGAGCCGCGCCGTCAAATGCTCGAGGTCGCTGTAATCGAGTTTGGCTTTTGCCGACTTTTCCTTTGCATACAGTTCTTTTGTGCGCTTGACTAAATTTATAAGTACTCGGGTGAATACGGGCGGATTGTCGGGCGCAGGCAAAAACGCATATTCGCTTATATCGTCTGCGGCTTTAACGTACGCCTTTTTTAAGCTCTTAAGCTCCTCGTTTAGTTCCGTAAACTCTTCGGGAAACTTTCCGGTCGGCAACTTGACGTCCTCCGCCGCGCCGCCGATAAGGTCGATTAAGCTTTCGAGCGCCGGGATATTGCGGCCGAATCCCGCATCGGTAGTCCGCCTCAATAAATCCCGAGCGGCAGGCATAAAGCGCGTAACAAGCCTTTCGCGTTCACCTTTGACAATACCGTCAGCAATTTCCTGATGATCATAGCCTATAAAAGCTTTATTATTCAGCCATTCGTCGGGATCTGCCTGCGCGGTTACGAAGTCGTAA
>CAZBTB010000100.1:0-6082 GCA_964494605.1 uncultured Lachnospiraceae bacterium | reverse complement strand
TCATCGCCGTCAGCATGCCCGTATAATCGTTTTCGGCAAAGCCTCTAAGCACCCACGTAAAAACGTTTGTGTTGCTGTACACAGGCTGGGCACCCAACGCAGGGTTGATTATTCTGTCGATAACAAGCTGCGGTACCTGCGGTACCAATAATGCAAGTACGGTGTCAATTATAAGCATAACCATGCAGACAATGAATATGGGCATGCATTTCGAGTAGTATCCGAACGACCGTGCGATTGCACTCTTTCGCTTTCGTTTCATCGGATTGTCTCCTTCCCCTTTCAAAAGTAAACGGACATAAAGCCGCAGCGGCCTTTGTCCGTTTTATTCGGGTAAAATGTCCGATTGATAGTTGACGGATACCTTCCGCCAAAACACTTATTTCAAGTGTTGCGTTTATTATATTAAAAACTTAACCGTTTTGTCAATACTTTTGAACAAAAAAATTACAGGACAAAGTTGCTGAAATTTTTGGAATTTTAAAAAGCAACTTTGTCCTGTTTTAAAAAGGCAAAACATTGCCCTGGTTCCAATCGGTGGAGATTCCTCGTCGCGTAACCGCTCGCTCGGAATGACATAATAGTAAAAACGTCTCGACCAAAGACTAAGCTTATTATTATCACTCATTGCCTTGTTACTTTAATGTCATTCCGTCAATGCCTAGCAAAAATGCTTGCTTGCAAAGGCATTTTTGCGACGGTATTCACGAGCGCGTGCGTTTTTATCAAAAACGCACGACAGCGCATGGCGCTGTCCAAGGCGGAACGCCTTGTTACGCGCAAGTTCGAGGAATCTCCACCGAATAAAAAAGCGCAACCAATCGGCTACGCTTTTTACAGTTCGGTTATGGTGCCTTTTTCGACGCGGTAGAATTTCGCGCCCGAAAAATATTCTTTCATGCTGCCGTCGATATGGGTGGCGGTAACTACCGTTTGATATCCCGACAACCGCTCTACGAGCTTTTGCTGACGACCTTCGTCCAGCTCGCTGAACACGTCGTCGAGGAGTAGCACCGGGTACTCTCCCGTCTCTTCGCGCATAAGGTCAAGCTCTGCAAGCTTTAAAGAAAGTGCGGCGGTGCGCTGCTGACCTTGCGAACCGAACTTTCTGATGTCCACGTCGCCGACAAGCGCGGCAAAATCATCGGTCTGAGCGCCTATGTGCGTATAGCCTTGAAACATATCTTTTTCGCGCGTGCGTTTCAGCTCTTTTAAGAAATTCTCGCGGATTTCGGCGTCGGTATCGCCCGCTATGCTTTCGTAGCCGAGCTTAAGCTCCTCTTTGCCCGACGTCAAAAAATCGTGATTCTTCGCCGCCAAGCCCTCTAAGCGTTTTATAAACCCGCGCCTGGTACGGATAACCTTAGCGCCCGAGTCGGCAAGCTGTAAATCCCAAACGTCGAGGGTATCGCCGTTGGTACCGCTCTTCAATAAACGGTTGCGCTGAGCGAGCGTCTTGTTGTAGCGGCTGAGTAGGTAAAAATACGCACGAGAAATCTGACAAATCGCTATGTCCATAAACCGTCTGCGGTCGCCCGGCGATTCCTTTATTATCGCAATTTCGTCGGGTGAAAACAACACGGTCATAATCACGCCCATGAGCTCGCCGAGCTTTCTGACCTCTGCTCCGTTTATCGCAACACGCTTGTTTGCGCGCTTGTCAAGCACTATTTCGACGCGTGATTTACCCAATCTTCCCACGGCGTCGGCGCGAAGTCTCGCCTTGTCGCACTCCCATTTAATCAGTTCTTTATCCCGCGGCGTACGCATGCTCCTGCCGATGCTCGTAAAATACACCGCCTCCAGAAGATTGGTTTTGCCCTGCGCGTTTTCGCCCGTAAACACATTAAGACCGGGCGATAAACCCAGTCTTAACGTGCCGTAATTACGGTAATTATCAAGCGTTATGTTGCTGACGTACATATAATACGTTATTCAATAGGAACGGACGGTTCTAGAATATTGAGCTGATCGAGCTTATAAGCGAACACGCCTATTTTTTCTTCGAGGTCGGCAAAGCGTCCTATGTTGCTCGGATCGGAATAAACCATCATCTTTTCGAGGAGTATCCTATCCTCGTCGCTCATATCGTTTATAATAAGTTTGACCTTATAAGCAGTCTCGCCGCCTATCGTCAATTGTTGATCTTTGTAAACCATAAACGTCGCATATACCGAATCGATAGTAAGCATGTTTGCGTCGCCGGAGGTCTTGCTCATATACGGTGCAATCGTGTAGCGGTACGTCAGATACATTCTGCCGTCGTCGCCGTTGTAGTAGCCGACTACTTCGTCAAGGTCCTCGGACAGCTTATATTGGTTGGTGGTATCGCCTTCGATCAGCATATTTATCTTATTAACCGTTTCGGTATCGTTATCACGGACGGCATACTCTTCACCCTCTCCGAGCGGAGCTTCACCCACGCCCGTATAAACACCGGTATAAGTTCCCTCGTTATTTACAAGATAGTGATGGATAATATCATTACCGGTATTTTCATCCATGGTCGATTTTTCCTCAATATCAAGGAGATTGTACATACCCTTAAACGCCTTGTGAAGCTCCTCGCCTGTAAGAACGATAGGCTCGGCAGGGTCGCCGAAAGTCTTGTCTTCGTCGTAGGGGAACATCTGCGAGCTGAGAAGCTCAAATACGTTGGGAACCTCACACTTGCCGTTAAGGATTACCACCTCGCCGAGAGTCGAACTCATGGTTTCGAGCGCGTTTCTAATGGGTTTACCGAGCTGATCGTTAAGCGCCTGAGCATTGAAAAATTCCATGCCCATCTTGTTAAGCGTAGCAATCATCCGATCGGTACGCTCATTGCTAAAGTCGCAGTAGGTCATTATCGGTGCGCTAAGCTTGGATTCGGGAACCCCGAGCGTAATGTCAAGCTTAACGGTAAGACCCACTCTTTCTCCGAGCAATCCCGAAATTACATCTACGCCATCGAACAACGCGCGGGTATTGATTTCGAAACCGACGGTCATATACTTATGAGTAAACTCGATTTCGTTTTCGGTCGGCTCGTCTTCTCCGGACTCGTTCTCTTCGTCTTCGCCCTCGGAAGTTGCCGCCACGGGACTGTAGCTGTCCTTTTCGCCCTCGGACAATGCTACGAATCTGAGCTTAAGCGAATCGGTAAGCGCTCCTTCCGAACCTATAACCGACTTCGTTTGCGCATCGATAAGCGCGGCAAGCATTCTCTCGTTAAGAACAAACTTGAGATCGTCGCCGCTTTGATTAACGAACCACTCGTCTCTATTGTTGGTATTATTTCCGCCAACCGTCTGAGTCAAGCCTTGAGGATTGAACAGCGTTTCGAGCTTAATGCCCTCGATCTTGTTGCTCTCTCCCAAGCCCATAAGCGCGGCGATATCGGCAAATTCGAGTTTTACGCGCTCTATGCAAGTAATGGCTTCGTAATGGAGACCTTCTCTATCCAAATCTATGGTGTTCGGATAAACCCAATTACCATCATCTTTCAAGCGGTAAAGCGGAGACACGGGCACACCGTCTCTGCGCGGACAATCGCCGTCGATAAATTTAAGCTCCGAAGAAAGATAAAGCTTACCGCTTTTATCCTTATAAGCGGGTGCAAAATAAATCTTATCGCCGTCGCGGAAAAACTCGGTGTTGATAAGATATTTGCGCGAGAATTCTTCCGTAAACTCATTGCCGTAATTTACGAGTTTTGCGCCCGTTACGGGTGCAACGGAATAAACCTCTTCGCCCGTCGTATTGTTGCGGTAGATATTTTCGAACAACTGATCCTTGTTGTTTTCGAGCATTTTATCCGAATCGCCCGAAAGCACAGAGGTGTACAGCATTGCAAGCTCCTGACCGCTCATATCGTTTTCCGCAAAAAGCGTTTGCGCAAGCGCCGAGAACAAATCAAACTTGATAGTTCCCTCTCCGACGTTTTCGTCAAAATGCATATACTCGTCGGCTTGCTTTATTACCTCGCCGGCATAGTCGTTTAACATTTTATTGATATAGGAGTGCGAATCGCCCTCTTCACCCATAAGCTTGAGCACGCCGGTTAGCAGTTTATGGAAATTAGCGTGTTTTTTCTCGTCCATGGCATTGACGCGGATATCGCCCGTAAGATTATCGCCGAGCTCAATCGACGCTGTAAGGTACAGCTCTTTGGGCATGAGATTGAGCGCAATACCAATCATCCAGTTGTCGGACGGTACGTTGTTTTCCATAATACCCTTGACGTTCGCGTTGATAACTATCGAAATAACGGGTTTGTCCTCTTCACTTCTGCCAAGAGTCATCTGCTCGAGTGTAAAGTATTTCATTATCTCCGCAGATTCGCCCTCGGAAGTTGCCGACGTGATAAGCTCGCGCATGAGCGCAAGAATCTGCTTGTCGGTAAGCGTAATTACGAAATCGTCCGCATAGTTTTCCGAATAGTTGTAGTCGTTCGTGAACTTACCCTTAATGCGCGCAATATCCATATTGTCGCGGCAGATAAGATTAGACAACGATGTTTCGGCATCGCCATCTTGCGCTGCGCGACGAACGGCTTTCATCTGATAATAGATAGGTTCTTCTCCGTCGCCGTTTCCGTTATTCTCTTTTCCGCTTCCGGCAAGAGACCCCGATATAGCCGCAAAGCTTTCCTTTGTCAACGTACCGTCTTTAAGGTAAAGCTGTTTGCCCACGGCATTATAAAAGCCCTTTTCGTCCTCTTCGGTAGGCGCATTGGTTACGACCTTATCGCGGTTGGAGCGGTACAGCTCGTTTACAACCCCGATAGTCTCGCCCAAAGACAAATCGAAATTAGCTTTAAGGTAGCTGTCGGCATAGTAGCACCCCACACCCACGCCCGCACCGATAATAAGCACGAACACAAGACAAAAGATGCCCAAGCAACCGCAACAGGACATGCCTTTCTTCTTTTTCTTCTTTCCGGAGCCTATATTGCCCGTTCCTTCGCTGTAATCAAACGAATCTCTGTTTTTATCTTTCTTTTTCATATTAATATTTTAGCTAAGTCAAGCCCCCGCTGTCAATATTAAATATGTCAAAATATATTTTTTTAATTAAAATTTAATTTGCCAAATGGTTTTAATATAAAAAAGGCGGAGATATTGCTCAGGTCGCAATCATAGATTGCTTCCCGCTTTGGCTAAAAACAATTCCTCAGCCGAGCGAAGCGAACGCCACGAGCTTTAGCGAGTACAAAGGATTGTTTTTACGGCACTGTCGTGCCGCCGCGTCACGCCCGAACCCCCGCAACGTTATAATAGGTGGAGATTCCTCGTCGCGTAACCGCTCGCTCGGAATGACACAATAGGCAAGCGACTCGGATTGATAGTAAAGCTTAGTATTAACCCGAGACGTTTTTATAATATTGTCATTTCAGTGCATGGGCTATGTTTGTCATTCCGAGTGAGGCGCGAGCCGACGAGGAATCCCCACCTTTTTTTCTTCTTACACTCCCAAAAGATATTTACAGGTTACATCAAAAAATCGTACTATTTTTACTAGCATATTTGCATTCGGATACCTCTTCCCAGTTTCCCATTGACTTACCGTGCTTTTACTCACTTTTAATATTTTTCCCAACTCTTCTTGCGTCATTCCCTTCGCTTGTCTTAATTGCCTTATCTTTCTCCCGAATTCTTCTTTCATAACGCTACCTTCTCTTCTCTTCTCTTTTGGTAACATTATATCAAATTTTATTATAAAACAGTCCCTACTAACACAGGGAAAATTCTTTGTTCACTTATGAAACATATTTTTTAAGCGGTAGGGAACGTTTACAATTACTGATGCCTTTTTTGAAGATAACACGGCTTTACTTCCGTATCTTATTCCGCTTATAAATTGTTCTTATACGCCCAAACAGATTATAAACTCTATTCTCTTTTCTTGTTTGTGACTTTATTTTTTTATAAGGTGGAGATTCCTCGTCACTCCGCTATCACTCCGTTCGCTCGGAATGACATTATAGTATAAAAACGTCTCGGACAAATACTAAGCTTAGTATCAACCCGAGACGTTTATTCTTTTTTGTCATTCCGCTAGCCGAGCGCGTAAGCGCGAACGCCACGAAGTATACGAAGTG
>CAZBTB010000099.1:0-6106 GCA_964494605.1 uncultured Lachnospiraceae bacterium | reverse complement strand
GACAATGCGCTTAACGGCAATTTTGCCGCCGCACGCACCGCTCAGTTTGAGTTGCTGCCGCTGATTAAAAACTTGTTTACCGAAGTCAATCCCATTCCCGTAAAAGCGGCGATGAACATACTCGGATTTAAAGCGGGGGCTCCGCGCTTGCCGCTTACCGAAATGGAACACGATAACAAAGAACGGCTTATCGTTGCCATGCGAGAGCTTAAACTGATCTAAAGGAGATTTTATGATAAAATTGTTCTTATTCGGAATAGGCGGACGTATGGGACGAGCCGTAGTTGATGCGGCAAGCTCGGCTGAAGATTTCGAAGTTGTCGGCGGATATGACGTTATCCCCCACCCCACTGTAAAAACATTTTGCGATATTGCCGAAATAAATGTCGAATTTGACGTAATAATCGATTTCTCACGTCCCGAAACTCTGGACGCTGTAACAGCGCTTGCCCTTAAGCGCGGCAAGGGCGTTGTATTTGCGGCGACGGGATATTCGGACGAACAGCAAAAACAAATCGAAGAATTATCGAAAAGCGTGCCGGTGTTAAAGTCGGGAAACCTGAGTATCGGCGTAAACCTGCTGCTCGATCTCGTGGAACGCGCGACCAAGACGCTGGTTGACGGCTACGATATCGAAATCATCGAAAAGCACCACAATAAAAAGGCGGACGCTCCGTCTGGAACGGCGCTCATGCTTGCAGACACCGTTAAAAGCGTAAAGACCGATACAAAGCTGTTGTACGGACGCGAAGGACTTTCGTTAAGAAACAAAGACGAAGTTACCGTTCATGCGGTTCGCGGCGGCACAATCGTGGGCGAGCACGACGTTATTTTCGCGGGCGACGACGAAATAATCACTTTGTCACACACCGCTCTCTCTCGCAAGATTTTCGCAAACGGCGCGTTAAAAGCCGCTGCATTTATCGCAAACCAAATACAAGGTTACTTCACAATGAAAAACGCTCTTTGATAAAAACAAAAAGGCTTCTTTTACGGGAAGCCTTTTTACTTGCTTAATTTCCGATAATATGCTAGAATATTTGAAAACAACCAATTAAAGGATTTCATTTCTCATGACTGATAACAACGAAAAAAACGCAATGCGCTTGGATAAATTCTTAAAGGTTTCGCGCATTTTAAAGCGCCGCACGGTAGCAGCCGACGCCTGCGACAGCGGCAAGGTCAAGGTGAACGGCAGAGACGGAAAACCGGGCAGCAAGCTCAAAGTGGGCGACGAGGTGGAAATTCGTTTCGGCGACTCCTCTCTTCGTTTCCGCGTACTCGAGCTTAACGAAAAAGCGGGAAAATCCGATGCGGGGCTGATGTATGAAATCCTCGCATAAAGTAACCGCAGTCATACTCTGCGCAGGCGCAGGCGTGCGCGCGGGCTTGGGCTATAATAAGGTTCTGCACCCGTACGACGGCGTAAACGTTGCCGCACGCACCGTCGAAAAATTTATGAAATTCGACCGCGTTACCGTAGTTTATCCGCCCGACGAGCTTGATAGGTTCAACGAGATTTTCGGAGAAACAAAAGTAAATTTAGTGCCCGGCGGAAGCACGCGTACCGAAAGCGTTCGCCACGCGCTCGCCTCTGTAGAGGACACCGACATAATCATAATCCACGACGGCGCAAGACCGTTCGTGAGCGAAAAGACGATTGACGACAGCGTTTTAAGCGCAATCGAGCACGGTAGCGGAATAGCCGCAATCAAGTCGGTAAACGCCCTGAAAACGGTAAAAAACGGCAAAACGGTTTCAGTTGACCGCGACAACACATATATAATTCAAACGCCGCAGACGTTCAGGTTTAACGAAATAAAATCCGCATATGACAAAATCGAAGGAAACTATGCCGACGACAGCGAAGTATACGAAAAAGCAGGATTTAACTCCGCTCTTGTAGATGGAAGTCAAGATAACGTAAAACTGACCTCTTACCGCGACTTTGCAGGGTTAAACGAGGCTTACCGCGTGGGATTCGGCTTCGACGTACACGAGCTTGTCGAAGGAAGAAAGCTGATACTTTGCGGCGAACACTTACAATTCGACAAGGGCTTGCTCGGACACAGCGACGCGGACGCGCCCGTACACGCGATTATGGACGCTCTTCTCTCCGCCGCGGGACTTCCCGATATCGGCGTACTCTTCCCCGATACAGACCCGCAATACTCGGGCGCCGACAGTATCGTACTGTTAAAAAAAGTTTGCGAACGCTTAGGTAATTTTCAAATAGTAAACGTGTCCGTGTGCATAATGGCTCAAAAGCCGAAAATTTCGCCGCACACGCTCAAGATGCGCTTGAATCTCGCCGCCGCTCTTAATATTCCTATAGACAACGTAAACGTTTCGGCAACGACTACCGAGCACCTTGGAATAATCGGCGAAGGCAAGGGAATCGCCGCCGCCGCAGACGTACTGATCAAAACAATACAAAATCAAACCGTCCGTAATAACAGTTTACGGACGGTTGTTATTTTAAGTGAATTTAACCTTTATATCGTAATAGACTTCGGTGTCGCAAATAAGGTCGGTCTTGTTTTCGTACTTAACATACTCTCCGAAACTGCGTCGGTACATATCGGGTGTTATCCCCATAGCATCGCACTTGGATTCTTTCATTGCGTCCACAGCCATGGATATTTCGCGCTTTATTTTTTCGGAAAACTGGCTTACTACCGCCGAATTCAGCTCGTCCTCGCCTACTTCTTCGTATTTATACAAGTCGCTGAGCTTATATCTGTCCTCAAACTCAAACACCGCTTCTATGCTTATTTTCGCGCGCGGATTGCCACCCTCGAGAGCGGTTTTTATATTGAGTTTTTTCGTCTTTAGCTGGCAGAATATTTTTCCTACGTTTATACCGCGAACGGTAAAACCGTCAAGCACGACAAGACCGTGCGTAGACGTTTTATCCGACCACGTAAATCCTCTCGTTTCCTCTTCGCTCAAAAATTTTACGGGCAATCCGTTGGTATAAAAAACTATTTTCGATATAGAAACGATTTCGGTTTCCTTTCCGCTCGTGCCGCCGCCGGAGCCGCCTCCGCCGCCGTCCGATTCGCTGCTGCTACTGTCGCCCGAACCGCTCTCGCCGCTACCCGCCTCGGTGGGCTTTTCTTCGATTTCGATACAGGGAATATAACAGCTGTGCGTAACGCTGCCCGTTTCGGACAAAAACTTGAGTAGAGTAACCGCCGGCATACTGCTCGTGATTGCGTTGTATTCGATAAGCTTACTTAATCCGTTACTGCTCGCCTCTGCCAGCTGATTGGATTTTTCTATAGTTTCTTTTGCGGTTTTCCCGGGTGAAAAAACCAGATACGCTCCCGGCACTATTTTGCCCGACGACAGAAAATATTCCAGATGCGGAACAATGCTTTCGTCATTGAACGTATCGCCGATAACTATCAGCCCGCATAACCCCAGCTCTAGCTTTTTGCCGATCTTAAGACTTATTTTTTCAAGCGCGCCGCTTATCGAGTCGTCTTCGGCGTCGATATTAAGCCGTTTTGTAGATCCGCTTGCGCTCTCCTGCGGCATTATTGCCGTAGCCGAAACGCCGTAGCCCTTTTCGGTTTTGTCGATACCGATAACTGTAAGCAAAAGCTTTGTCTCTATGTCGGGCTGACTCGTTACGGTCTTGGGCACCAAAATCACGATAATGATAAAGATCGCGGTAAGAATCTTGTATACGTTAAGCAGTCCGGCTTTGCTTTTCGGATTTCGTAATTCCATGTTTACCTCTCCTTCCGTTGCCGCCGTTAAGCAGCGACTGATTGTGATAATTGGGTTTGTACTTTATAAGCGCGGTAACGTATACCACAAACGGCATGATCATAGCGGGCGGGCAAACTATATACTTCAGTACGCCCGTACAAACCTCGAATACGGTATTTTCGTTTTTGAGGAAAAACTGCGAAAGAAAGTAATATGCAACGGCGCAAATGATTGCAATAACGTAATTGTTGCGGCTGCCCACAATAAATCCGATGTTGCGTGTAAGGAAATAGAAAACCACCGCAAGCTTGATTAAAACCGTAAAAAGCCAGACGCAATAAAACAATAAATCGAATCTGCCGTAATCCTGAGATCCGAGACTGAACTGAGTCATATTGCTCACGTTATGCCCGTACTCTATAAGCGTCGAAATATTGCCGTAAGTCGCAAACAGCATACATGAGAACAGAAGCACCAACAGGCTTGCGACTACTTTACTGATATATGCCCACAGCATAAACCCTTTCGTGATTTTGATATTGCCCAAAAACAGCAGTAAAAAGGTTATGTCTCCGAACCACATCGGGAAAGTCGTCAGACCTTTAAGCACGGGCGAAAATCCCTGTGACAAAAACGGCAACAGATTGTCTCCCTGTAAATCACCGATAAGTAACCCTGCCAGAATTATCGTACAAACGAACACCGCGGGCAGTAAAAGCTCGGACGTTCTTCCGATAGTACGCAAAGAGCGTATTGCAAACGCACACAGCACTACGAGCAGCGGCACGAGCATGACGTACCAATTTATGTCGTCGTACATCGTTACTTTGAAAAACATCTTTAATTCGCTTATGATCAGTATGCCCTTTACGGCTACGAACAGCGTCAGAAGCGCAACGATTATGCGCGAAAATACTTTTCCGAACGCATCGGTCAATATGTCGTACATGGTTTTATCGGGGTTGCGTTTGGCTGTAATCAGTATAAAGGTCAGATTAGCAAACTCCACGGCTATCCAGATAATCATTACCATATAGCTGTCCTTACCCACGATTCTGAGCATAAGCGCAGGCAGCATAAACATTTTGACCGCAAGCGCGATTAAGAACTGAACAGCTACGAACTGTTTCGTATTTATTTGTTTGGCTTCCACTTAATTCTCCCCCTGTCTCGTACTGTTTATATTTTTTATCGTTTTGGGTCGATTGTTCATTCTGAGAAGTGAGACGCGATAAATCGAATCCTTGAGGTCCTCGGGCACAAGCGGCGCAAACGGTGCAAGATAAGGCACGCCGAAACCGCTCAACGAGCACAGATATACCACAAGATACAGCGACCCGAGTAACAGGAAATAGAGTCCGCCCAGACCGCCCAGCACGGTGAACGCCGCGCGCAGAAGCGTTAACGTTCCTTCTTGATTTGGCGCGGTATATAACGCAATGGAGCTTAACGCGGTAATCATGACTGCCGGCGAGCTTATCATTCCGGCTTTAACCGCAGTATCGCCCAAAACAAGCGCGCCCACTATACTCATTGCCATGCCTACGGCTCTCGGCATTCGCACGCTCGCCTCTCGTATGATCTCAAACAACAGTATGACGAACAGTATTTCGGCTAACGGCGTCAAAGGGATTCCGTTGACTGCCGTCATGACCGTTATCAAAAACCGCAACGGGATTATACTGTAGTGAAATTCCTGCAAGGCAACGAAGAGCCCCGGTAATAAAATCGAAAAGAAAACCGAAATAAATCGGATTATTCTTAAAAAAGTAGCTAGAGACGCGCGTTCGTAATAATCCTCGCTCGACTGATAATCCTCTATCAGCATAAACGGAACGGTCACGACCATGGGCGAGCCGTCCACCACTATCGCCACGCGCCCCTCGAGTAGCTTGGACGTAACTATATCGGGTTTTTCCGTTACACCGGTCTGGTGAAAAATGGAAAGCGGTCGCTCTTCTATAAGCGGCTGAATATAATGGCTGTCTACAAGCGCGTCGATATCCACCGCCTTAAGCTTCTTTTTTACGCTCTCGACAAGCGTCGGGTCGGCTACGTTACTCAAGTAAACGACCGCGACGGTCGTATTGCTGATTCTGCCCACTTTGAGTTTTTCCACGGCAAACGCGGGACTTTTCAAGCGCCGCTCGAGCAGCGACAGATTGGTTTTAATATCCTCGATAAAGCCCTCGCGCGGACCGCGCATGACCGTAGACGTGGGCGGCTCGGCTATAGAACGCTTGTCCCATTTTCTTAAGTTACATATTATAAAACCGCTTACGTTGTCGACGGCAACAACCGCGTCGCCCGACAATAGCGATTCAATCACCTTCTGTTCGTCGTCCGTAATTTCCGCTTCGGCAATATAAATTACCGATTTCAACAG
>CAZBTB010000098.1:0-6109 GCA_964494605.1 uncultured Lachnospiraceae bacterium | reverse complement strand
GCGTGCGCTTTTCCCAAAAGCGCGAGACAGCGCACCCGCGCTGTCCAAGGCGGCACGCCTTGTTACGCGCGAGTAGCGAGCAAGGTTTACCTTGCGACGAGGAATCTCCACCTTAAAAAAACAAGCTGTCTTTTATCGGACAGCCTGTTTTTTTATCAGTAAATGTACTTAACGATAATATCTTGCGGGAAGTCCCCGAAGCTTTTACCGAACAGATTTATACCGCCGACGTGTGCCGCAGTCGGCTCTACGCCTATCCGCAATGAAAGGTACGGTCGGGGCGAATTTTCGAGGTCAAGGTCCCGCAGGCTTAAGAACGACAGGAAATTGCTGTTGAGCGTAGTTTGCTGTTTGTCGATTTTCCAATTCGTGATAAGTCCGAACTGCGTTAAGCCAAGCGGCCAGTAATCGGGATTGAGCAGTCCGCGTCTGCCTCCGAAATCTCCGGGCGAAGTGTAAATGCCCAGTTTTTTGTTGTTGATAAATACCGAAATATCCGATTTGTAATCGTTATTGTAAAGCGGAGCTTCGGAGCACACCTCGAAGGAAATTTCTATACCGGTCAGAGTTTTTAAATTCTGTTTTTGCGGCAGCGGAACGCGGTATTCGAGCAATCCGTGAGTAAACCAGATTATCGAAGCGTCCCGACGCTCGGGCGACACAAATACGGAAAGCTCGTTGTCGTTGCCGATGTTCTTAAAGTCCGAAGCCATGCCGCACGGTGCAGCCAACTCCGAAAAGTCGAAGAACGACCCTATCGGCACCTGAAACTGTTCGTATTTCGGGTGCGGCACGTCCGTGTCGGAATTAAACAGCAAAATGTTTACGTTGTCCAAAAGGCGGTAGCATGTTTTGGATTTACCTTTTGACGTGTAAATGATCTGAGTGGCTAATAGTTCCGCTTTTTCGAGAGTGTTGATGTGATTGAGCGTCGTATTCAACGGAAGATTGATTTCGAATGCAATATCCTTCACGGCCATATTCTGATACCTCAACAGTTTCAGTATTTCGATTCGCACGGGCGAAGATAAAGCATACGCAATCTGCGCGATTTTATCGGGATTATTCGTAATCGATAATTGCAAAGGCTGAAGCATGGCTTTCTCCTATTCGTTTTTTTTCATTTTACGCAATAATATGGCTTTTGTCAAGCAAACTAGGTAGGTAATTCCGAAAATCATGAAGTACTAAAATGGTATCTGGTGTATTTATTGAAGTACTATTGTGGGCATAACGGAAACATGTTATAATATACTCGAAAATATGTTATCGGGTATTTTGTGCAATAATAAACAACAGAGTGATTTGTTGAAATCCTAAGAAAAAATAAGTGAGGCGTGGTAGGACCCTATGGAAACTTCAATAAGGGAAAATGACAGTATGGCTGAATTATATCCCGAGCCGAGAGTAAGACGGAAAGTGTGGCAGTCGTTAGACGGAGAATGGCAGTTCCGTTTCGGCGACGACGAAAAGGGCGGTTATCCGCTGAAAATCAGAGTGCCGTATGCTTATCAGTGTAAAGCGAGCGGTATAGGCGACGTTAAGCAGCATGATGTTTTATGGTACAAGCGCAAATTCGTGCTGACCGAAGAAATGCAGAAGTGCAAGACGGTATATCTGAATTTTCTTGCCGTCGATTACGAATGTAAGGTTTTCGTTAACGGCAGCTTCGTTGTTTCTCACGAGGGCGGTTACGACAGATTCGGAGCGGATATAAAGCCGTATCTAAAGGACGGCGGCGAACAGACTATAGAAATCCGCGTGTTCGATCCGATGAACAAAACCTATCCGCGCGGTAAGCAGAATTGGCAGGAAGAGCCGCAGCGATGCTGGTATTATGCGACCTCGGGCATTTGGCAGAGCGTTTGGCTGGACGGTGCTGGCGGCGACTACATAACGAACGTGCGCTTCGATACGTGCGTTGAAAAAACGCAGGCTCTGGCTTACGTCGAAACCGAGCTAGGAACGGCAGACGAAGTTACGGCGGTCGTAAAAATGCCGCAGGGCGGGGAAGAACGTTTTACCGCCGCGACGAAAGAGGGCGACGCGTTTTATCTCAATATGGTTTTCACCAAGCCCGATTGCATCTTCGATATACATCTTTGGTCGCCGGGTGCGCCCAACTTATTTAAAACCGTTTTGCAGATAAAAAAGAGCGGAAAAGTTCTGGACGAAATCGAAACGTATTTCGCTTTCCGGAAAATTCATACCGAAAACGGAAAAGTATATCTCAACGACTATCCCGTCGAGTTGCGTTTGGTATTGAATCAGGGCTATTGGAAGGTCGGCGGAATGACCGCGCCCGATCCCGAGTGCTTTAAGCAGGATATTTTAAACGCCAAACAGATGGGCTTTAACGGCATGCGCGTGCACCAGAAGGTGGAAAATCCGTGGTTGTACTATTATGCCGATACGCTGGGAATGTTTTTGTGGGCAGAGACGCCGAGTGCGTACGAATTTTCGCCGAAAACGACGGAAACGCTCATGAAAACTCAGGCAAAAATCGTGAAGCACGTTTACAATTCTCCGAGCGTTATCGCTTACGTTCCGCTTAACGAGAGTTGGGGAGTCAAGGAAATCCTGCACGACAAAGAACAGCAGGCTTTGGCGAAATCATTGTATTATCTGATTAAATCATTGGACGGCGGTAGGTTAGTCGTGACCAACGACGGTTGGGAGAATATGGGTGATTCCGACTTAATCGGTATTCACGATTATTCCAAATACGGCGACGAATTTCCCGAAAAATTCCGCGGGATTACCGAAGGGCTCGTACCTGCGGGCAGGCGGTTGATGGCTCGGGACGAGAAAATCGGAAGTCAGCCGTTTATAATGAGCGAGTTCGGAGGCATTGCGCTCTCGACCGATAACGGTTGGGGATATAACGGAGCAGAGAGCGGAGAAGCGTCTTTTATGGAGCGGTTCGAGCGGCAGTTTAAAAACGTTGCGGCGTGCGGCTTCTGCGGTTGGTGCTATACGCAGCTTACAGACGTCGAGCAGGAGACGAACGGGCTTTTAAATGCCGAACACAATCCCAAATTCGATTTTGGTAAAATAAGCGAAATCATCAAGAAGTATTCTAAAAATTTATATTGAGAAAGGAGAAAAATATGAGAAAAACAATCAAAAGATTAGTATGCGCGCTGTGTGCCGCGGTGATCGGGCTTACGATACCCGCAGGCTGCGGCAACGGCAATTCGAATACCGTGAATTTCTGGATTTACGGCACCGATTCGCAACTCGAGATGTATTACCGGTTGACCGAGGCGTTTAACGAAAGCTACGGAAAAGAGCACGGCATTACGGCAAAAGCGACCGAAGTGTTATCCGCAGGTTATATGGGAACGGTTACGAATCTTATGGGGTCTTCAACGGCGCCCGACGTAATCTTAGCCGAAGACGCCGATTATAAGAAATGGGTTATCGGCAATTATATCGCCGACATAAGCGATATAGAGTCGGTATATACCGACATAGACCTCGGAGAAATTTCGCCGAGTACGATAAACCGTTTGAGGTATAACGTCGAAACGAACACTTCTAATCTTACCGATCCGCTTTATGCGTTGCCGCTCGATCCCCGTCCTACGGCGCTGTATTACAATAAGGGATTGATGGAAAAAGCGGGAGTTATCGTGATTTCCGTGGACGAAGATAAGCTCGGTCAATGGAACAATAACGAAATCGCCGATAACTACGGCAAGAAAAAGAGCGATTACGCTAAGTTAAACGGCGTTACGGTGCCTAAAAAAGGTTACTATAGGAGCATGAATCCGTACTTTTTCGACGAGCTTTCCATGGGATGGGTAAAACCCGACGTTTCGGGCGGAGAAGTAATGGTGTTCAACAACCGCATCGCAATGAATTGGGACGAGGTCGAAGACCTTGCAATGTATTTCTCGCCGGCGTATAACCCCGGTAAAAACGGAAGATCCGAATGGGGAACTACGTACGGATATTTCACCGAAACGTGGTTTAATTACGGCTGGAGTGTGGGCGGCGACTGCATGAACGACCTTACGGGCAGCGGCAAGTGGAGTTTCTCGCTTTTAGACCCCAATCCCAACTATATCGTTAAGGAGGGCAAGACCTTTACGGGAAGGACGGGGATTGTCTATAACGGCGGTGAAACTGTTGAATTCTACGATAAAATGGAAGCGGATCGGGATGAAGTGCTTATTCCCGATACCGAGGGCGATTACGTCAGAGCGGAAGGCGCTACCGTTGATTCCAACGGACTTGCGACGGCAGGAACGAAAGGCGGGATCTGGTCGAAGATAACCGAAGAAATAGCAAAGGGCGACGATAGTGCGCTTGCCGAGCTTCCGTCTACTCGCACCGCATTTAAAAGATATTTAAAGCTTTCTTGCGGTAAAGACACGAATAATCCGAATAACCTCGTAGAAGATTCCTACGGCTTGAAAGTGTCGCCCAATCCTGCGGACATTACCGATATTAATCCGGCATACAAGCAATTTTATTCGGGAGACATTCTTTGTTTTGTCGGGGAATCTCCGCTCATGCGTGAAATCAACGTTTACGCCAATCAATACGAATGTGTTTGGGACGTAGCACCGCTTGTTCGCTACAAAGAGTATACAAACCCGAGCGATCCTAATTGCGACGAGATAAAAGCCGAAGGACTGATAGCGGGACATAGCAGAAACATGAGCATGGGTATCAATTCCCGTTCGAGCAAAATCGACGCGGCGAAAGCGTTTGTAAAATGGATGGCAGGGCTTGACGGACAGAAAGTTAAGGCAAAGCTCGGCTTTTTCCCGGCTCAGGAATCGCTTTTGGGCGAAATTGACTTCAGCGGAACTTATGCGCCCTCCAACGTAAAAACTTTTGCCGAAGCGCTTAAATATCAACGCCCCGGCGATTGGTGGTATATGCCCGATACTCTATGGGTGGAAGCGTGGTGCATTGACTTAAATAACAACGTAAGAAACGGCAAAAAATCTTTTGCCGAATGGTATCCCGAGGCAATCAAAAACACGAATAACAGATTGAAGAATTACACTCAATACGAAAGGTAAGAGTAAGCTATGAATTATAAGCAGTGGTGCAACGTTACGACGAGAACGGAAGCTCAGAAGCGCGCCTATAAAAAGAAAAAACTTAAGCAAAATATTCTGGGGACGAGTATGGTAATTTTACCGTTCCTTGGGTTTCTGTGCTTTACGTTGTTTCCCATGGTATTGTCCTTTGTGCTTTCGTTTGCGAATTTACGTTCGGCAATAATCTCAGAGGCTAAGTTCGACGCGGGATTCGGTAACTATATTTCGGTTTTGAAAGACGAATACACCTGGAAAGCAATGCGCACAACGCTTGTGTACTCGCTGTCGGTGGTTATAAATCTTTCGTTGGCGGTTTTCTTGGGTAACGTTACGAATAAAAAAATCCACGGTAAAAAATTCTGGCTGATAGTGTTCTTCTTGCCGCAGGTGTGTTCCAGCGTTTGCACGACGCTGATGTGGCGGTGGATATTAAGCGAAAACGGCGTTCTTAACAGTATTATTGTCCTATTCGGAGCGGAGCCCATTCACTTTTTCACGGACGCTTCGTGGTATATGATAGCTATTTATTTTATGAGCGCTTGGCAGCACGGTACCAATATCGTCGTTTTGCTTTCGGCGTTCGCAGGGATCAACGTGTCGCTTCAGGAGGCTGCGAGGCTGGACGGCGCGAACGAAACACAGGTGTTTTGGAAAGTAACGTTCCCGCAACTTACGCCCACGATTTTCTATCTGTTTACCATGAATCTGATCACTGCTTTGCAGGAACAGGCAATCTTCCAGTTTCTGAATACTACGGGCGTGGGACCCGATTTCTGGGGATTGACGCTTACTTATCAGATGTACCGCCTGATCAACGTCAATTATCAATACGGACTTTCCTGTGCGCTTTCGTGGGTTATCGGAATTTTCATTATGATCGTAACGAAACTCAATTTTCAGCTGAGTAAAAAATGGGTAAGCTACGATTAAGGGGGGGGGAATATGGAAAAAGTTCAATCGATATCCGAATCGGATTTGAATTACATACGTAAAAAGAAACGAAAACAAACAGTCTCCGCTGTGTTAAGGCATTTCCTGGTGGTGTTATT
>CAZBTB010000097.1:0-6138 GCA_964494605.1 uncultured Lachnospiraceae bacterium | reverse complement strand
GTAGAGCTTGTAAAGTTCACCATGCCCGAAAACAGTTGGGACGAGCTTGAAAGCCTGACCAATGAGGCAGAGCTTATTTTACAGAAGCTCGAGCTGCCGTACCGCGTGGTTTGCCTGTCTACCGGCGACCTCGGATTTTCGTCGGCAAAGACTTACGACATCGAGGTGTGGCTGCCTTCTTACGGGCGTTACGTCGAGATTTCGTCGTGCTCGAATTTCCTCGATTATCAGGCGCGCCGTATGAATATCAAGTACCGCACCAAGGACGGCAAGACGGGATTTGTGCATACGCTCAACGGCTCGGGTCTTGCGGTCGGCAGAACTACTGCGGCAATACTCGAGAATTACCAAAACCCCGACGGAACGGTGCGCGTGCCCAAGGCGCTTGTGCCCTATATGGGAACGGATATAATTAAGTAGAACGGGAGAACTTACGAATGAAAAGCTTTGTTTCCTTTCTCGGCTCTATGTTAAAGTGGCTTGCTAAGGGTATTAGCTGGCTGCTTGTAAAGTTGGGGTTGTGGATTCCTGCGGTCTATTCGCTGCTTTTCGTAATCGTAACGCTCATTACCGGAACAAAGTTCGGCGACGTAGGCGGAATTTATTTATTCGGTCTTATCGTAACCGTTATATTCGCGTTTGCATTTGCGTTTTTTACGGTTTTCCGCAAGTTCGACAAAAAGGACAGCGACCGTCGCACGACAGGCTCGGTTTCTCTTGCAAAGACGACGGACAGCAAGGTTTCTTTTGTCGAGGGTGCAAAGAGCGATAGCGCACCCGTAGAACAACAGACCGATGTTCGGTCCGATCAAAGCTCGGCTCGGTCAACAGGCTTTACTCAGCCGCAATTCTATTCGTACAATACCCCCGACGCAGGCACACCGTCAAACGGCAATCGGGACTATGCGCCGCCTGTGAGCAGTTCAAGCGGAAACGTGCGTATATCGGCAGATGAGGAAAAGCCGCGGATTTTCCGTACGCGTATGGACCCGAATATGCTTATTTACGAGTATTCCGACCGGCTTGACTTTTACCGCAAAACCGACGGCGGACTGCTGCTGGTCTCAAGCGAACCCAAAAACAGATAATAAAAACACCGAGCGATAAAACCGCTCGGTTTGCTTTAAAAGGCGGAGACTTTTAAAAGGTGGAGATTCCTCGTCACTCCGCTGTCGCTCCGTTCACTCGGAATGACATTACAGTGCATTGGCTGCCATTGTCATTCCGCTAGCCGAGCGCGTAAGCGCGAATGCCAAGAAGTATCGAGGCGCAAGCCGACGAAGAATCTCCACCTTTTAAATTAAAGAAAGAAAAATTTTTAATCTGATTTTAATGTTTGTCTAATGGGTTTGTTAATAACTTACTATATTATTATAGCGTACAGAGGAAACGGGCGGAATCAGCTTATCGATTTCCTTTGACAGATATTCGGCAATCGATAGGGCTAGCTCCGATACGAATCCGATACGGACTAAACTCAAAGCGTTTTCTTTGCGGCTGTCGGCAACGGTAGCGGTTACGGAGAAATCGCCCACCTCGGGCAAAAGCTTTCCGACGGCAAGACCGGGGCGCAAGCCTCCTTCGCTTACACGAATCTTTCCGACGTCCGTCGGGTTTCCCAGTCCCGCGTCAACGGCAATCACTTTCTGCCCTACGTGACGTCTGGTGATAAACCGCGCGGCGGCGGTAAGGTTAAGAGCGGTGACGGGTCGACGGAGCGTTCCGTACACGTAGCACGGAAGGTCGAAGCGTTCGATTAGAGCCGAGCCGACGAGCGGACCTAAGGCGTCACCTATGACACGGTCGGTTCCGATGCACAGAACCACGGGCGGCAAGGTATCGTTTTTAAGAAATTCGGCAATGCTTATTCGGTTGAGATAATCATTCATGGCTTTGATTATTGACCGGTAGACATAAATTAAACGTTCGGTTACGTAAAACCGATTTTAAGGAGAAAGTTTTTATGAATTACGTCGACATAGTGATTATTGCGTTAATTGCCTTGTATGCGCTCCTGGGATTATGGCGCGGCTTCGGCAAAACGACGATCAAGTTTCTGTGCTTCGGACTTGCGGCGGTATTTACCTGGCTTATCGTGGGTTCGGTCACGAGCTGGATCCTGAGCGTAGGATTTATCCGCAACTTTATCACGGGCGAGAACATCTCGCTGTACCAGCTTTACTACTCGAGCTTCGGCGAGGAAATTTTGTACGCAAACGCCGAAACCAAGCTGGGCGGCGCGATGGGGCTGTACATCAACCCCATGATTACGCGCTATACCGCTATGGGCGGACCGGATGCGTTCGGACTTAACTATGCGCAGTTTATTGCGGTAAACCTTGCGGTCAATACGCTCAGCATTATTCTTTGTCTGGTGCTTTATGCGGTTATCCGTCTTATTTCCATGATTCTCGGCTGGCTGCTCAAAAAGATTTTCTGCCGCAAAGAGGACGTAAGCGTCGTAAGCCGTCTGTTCGGTTTCGTAATCGGCGCGGCGCGCGGCGTTTCGCTCGTCATGGTTCTCTTGATCGTATCCACCGTTATTTTTCCGCTCGGATTTGCTCAGCCTTACACTAAGTCGGTGGGCGACGGCATTATAGCTAATTTCTCGGCTAAGTATACTTATATCGCGTTCGACGCGGCTATCTACGGCGGAGAAAATAACACCGAAAAGACCGAAAAATTCTTAAAATCCGCCGGCTTTGACAAGGGAGAGTACGACGTTCCTGAGCCCAGCGTATTAAATGACAAAAAAGAAGAAGCTGTAAACGCGCTTACCGAATACCGTAACGGCAAGAATAATGAAGATTATACCGAGAGCGGAATAGCTAAGCTTGACGACGCAAAGCAGGCGGGAGTAAATGCAATCAATACCGCCGAAACCGTCGAAGCGGTACAAGAGGCGCTCGATAACGCAAAAGCAGAGCTCGACTCGGTACTGACTTCCGAGCAGGAAGCGGCAGTCAATGCAAAAGCCGAAGAATCCAAGAACGAGCTTAACGCATTAAAGATCGAAAAATTAGGTGCGGTCGTATCGTACGATGCTGACGAATGTATGTACACGCAAAATCAGTACAACGTAATAGCCGTTGCTCACAGCGAAGGCATGAGCGCTATCGATGCCGCCAAGTCCGCTATGAATTCGGGTAGTATCGCGGCAATCGAGTCTGCGCTCCAAACGGCGAAGGACAAAATCAACGCCGCGAAAACGCTTAAGCAGGAGCTGCAGGACGAGTTACAGGCTCTGTATCAAAGTAAACATGATGAATCGCTGCTATCTGTTTATACCGAGGGAATATCGGCAATCAACAATGCGGAAACTCCCGCCGCCGTAAGAGAGGCTTACGGCAAAGCTGTTGCCGCAATCAACGAGAGTGCAAGCTCCGAGGAATAACGCTTAACCAAGAATAAATATCGATATCTTAAAGGCGACCGTTTTAATGCGGTTGCCTTTTTTGTGTAAATTTTTTTGAATTTTCCGCATATATATAAAAGTAATCGGGGTGCGGATTATGGTTTTCGAAAAAAAATTGATTATTATGACGGGCGACGGCGGAGCGAAGGGCACGCTTAAGATAGAGCGCAACGCTTACGGACTTAAGGCAGTGCTTACCGCATACAACGTTTCGCCCGCGACTTACGACGGGTTTGTGCTGTGCGTGACGGGCGGCGGCGAAGAGCGTCTGTACGATCTCGGCGTCAAGATTGCGGGCTTTGTCGAAGCGGAGCTTGACGAGAGCACGAACTTAAATACCGCGCACTTTACTGTGTACGAGAAGAACGGGAGCGCGCGGCTGTACGGCACGCTTAACCCCAAAAGGCTGTGGATGGGAAATTTACCGAACGGAAGGACTTTGCCGAGATATGACGAGACGGAGACTGAGAAGAATGAAATTATACAAGCGAGTGCGGAGACGTTCGAGTTTTCGAAGCGCGAGGAGCTGTTCTACGACATATTCCCGTCGGGCGGAGGGTACTCGGACAACGCCGTAGCGTCTGTCAATTATTTCGAAAGCGCGGCAGTGGCGAGTACTGACAAAAACGAAGAAAAGGCGGACGACGAGCTGCTGTATAATGAAAAGGGAATACGTATGGAGTTTATAGACGAGAGCGAGCGAGACAGGAGTATCAAAAGCATGAACGAGAAGAAAACGATAAGTATAAGCGATTTGACTTACGCATTTATTCTTAACCGACCCGAAGCGGCTAAACCCGATCCGAAGCGGGAAGCTTCCGAAATGGAACAAGAATATAACGTACCGCGTTCGTTCGAGGGCGCAAAGGCGTTGAGTAAAAAGATAGAGGCGTTCGGCGGCAACGGGGCGAAAATCGTTCCCACTGCGGGCGACGTGCCGGATGAGATCCGCGGGCGAAAGCTCAGCTATTACGAGCAGGTGGGCGACCAGATAGAAAAGTTGTTTACAGAGGGAGTGCGCGAGGAAAAGCTGGAAAAGCTGATGCCGCTTACCAAGTGGGTCAAGATAGATTTTTCGGGCGACGGGCGCAAGTACGTCGTGGGGTTAATAGGAGATAGACCCGATTACATATGCTACGGACTGCCGTCGAGGTTCAGTCCCCAACCGCCCGAGGAGCTGGGCGAGGCGTGCTCATGGCTGCCGCTAGACGTGCTCGACCCGCACGGCGCAGGCTATTGGCTTTTATATCAGGACGCGGAAACGGGCGAGACCGTAAATATGTAATATGAATGCGGAGATTGAGCACGTGTCGCTTTTTGCAGGCGTGATGTTTTTTCTAAGGCGGAGATTTCTCGTCGCAATTTCGCATCGTGCTCATTGCTCACTCGAAATGACATTACAGTGTATTGGCGACCGTTGTCATTCCCGTGACGCTCGTGCTCCCAACTGTCATTCCGAGCGAGCGGTTACGCGACGAGGAATCTTCACTGCTTAAAGCACACGCGACGAGCGCGACGCGGCGGCACGACAGTGCCGTAAAAACAATCCTTTGTACTCGCTAAAGCTCGTGGCGTTCGCTTCGCTCGGCTGAGGAATTGTTTTTAGCCAAAGCGGGGTACGCGGGTGTAAGCTATGCTTACGAC
Source organism: uncultured Lachnospiraceae bacterium (assembly GCA_964494605.1). Classification (GTDB taxonomy): domain Bacteria; phylum Bacillota; class Clostridia; order Christensenellales; family Pumilibacteraceae; genus UBA10677. Next base: position 1,079 of record CAZBTB010000097.1, on the reverse strand, counting down.
CTGAGCAATATCTCAACATTATAAAAAGCAATAAGCAAGTTTAAGTCGTATATCTACATATAACTAAGGCAATAATCAAACCGTAATTTTATTATATTCGGCAAAACGGTTGACTTGAGAAGTGTTTTATCGTATAATAAATGTTGATTAGTATTTGGAGTACGGTTTGTGATGTTTAAAAGAGTTATTGCCATTATCGCAGTTTTAGCCTTGAGCGTTCTTTCGCTTTGCGGCTGCGGCGGCGACAAGTACGGAAAGATAAATATCGACGGTGCGCAGGATTACACGGCACAGGTCACCAGCAACGGCGGCAGCGCCGTGCAGTACGGTAACTATCTGTATTTTATCAACGGCACGCGCGGCTATGAAGATTCCGAGGCGGACGCCAATATTTTCGGCGAAGTAGTCAAAGGTGCGGTTTACCGTGCCGAGCTTATCGACCGCGATCCCGACACCAAATTGGGATTGAAGTCGCATAAGGACAAGAACAACAAAAACGAAACGGTGGACGTTGTTGACGTTCAGCGTATCGCTCCCAAAACCGCGGGTACGAGCGGATATAAAAACGGCGGTCTGTTTATCTACGGTGACAGCCTTTACTACGCTTCGCCCAATAACCTTAAGAATAAGACGGGTTTGGTTCAGTATACAAAGACCGATTTCTTCCGTATGACGCTTGACGGCAAGACTACGCAGAAAATTTACACTACCGAGGCGGAAACCTCAAGCTCGCCGTACGCGTTCTTCAGTCGCGGCGAATACGTGTATCTGACCATATTGGACGGCACCGATCTTATTTCGGTCAAAATCAATAAAAAGAACGGCAAAAAAGAGGATATCGTTAAAATTGCCGAGGACGTGACTGCTGCGGTCATGCCCGTTAAACCCGTTTATTACGACGGAATCAACGAGGATACGATTTACGACTTTATCTACTTCGAACGCGCCGCGTCTAATACCGACCGTATTCAGTCGGGCGAGGTTCTCGAGTTCGTGCGCCCCGACGGGACAAGCCGCACTATCTTCGAGGCGGGCGACAGCGATTACACGCTCGAGACCGTTAAGGACGGATACCTCTT
>CAZBTB010000096.1:0-6141 GCA_964494605.1 uncultured Lachnospiraceae bacterium | reverse complement strand
AGGAAGTTTCCAAGATTGCCGAAAAACTCCTCACTGCTGCCGTTAATACTTATACCGATACGGTTAAAAAGGTTGAGACCCGCAAAAACGCAAAGGGTCAGGACATTAAGGTTGAGCTTGTAAACGACGGTCCGAAGAAGCTTGCCGCTCGCCGTAAGATTATGGCGTCCGTGTACGACCTTCAGGAGCAGAGAAAGGAGAACGAGACGAAGGCTAACTTCGTTGCCCGTACCGAAAATATCCGTCATCCGCTCATCGAGAAGATGTTCAACGAGTACGCTCCCAAGTACGCTAAGCGCGCAAAAGAGAGCGGACAGAAGGGCGGTTATACCCGCGTACTTAAGCTGGGCGCACGCCGCGGCGACAGTGCCGAGCTCGCTATTATAGAGTTGGTGTAATCGGAATTTTTCAGTCAATAAAACCCCGTACTTAATTTTAAGCGCGGGGTTTTGTTTTTATATTTGCGAAGTTTAGTAATCCTTTAGCCCGAGCAGATAATCGGAGGAGACGTTAAAGATTTGACACAGAGAAATAATATACTGTGCGTTCGGCTGGCTTTTGGCTTTTTCCCACAGTGAAACCGTGTCCTGAGAAACGGACAGCAGTTTTCCTAATTGAAGCTGCGTCAACTTCTTTTCATTACGCAGTTCCAGTATTCTTTCTGCAATGATTAACTCATTCATAAGTATATTTTACGAAAAATATTCGTAAAATAGTTGACATACGAAAAATCCTCGTGTAAAATTTAAAAAGCAAATTAAAAAATATATTGTTTATATTTACTTGCAATTTACTTAAAATTAGGGTACAATATAGACAAGAATTATAATTAAAGGTAGGGTAAAAACATATGCAGAAAGTATGTATAGAATTAACTGACGGAAGGAAGATGAATTTCGAGCTTTTGCCAGAATATGCTCCCATTTCCGTAGAGAATTTCGTTAAGCTCGTAAAGGAGAAATTCTACGACGGGCTTTGCTTCCACCGCGTTATTCAGAACTTTGTTATTCAGGGTGGCGGATTTACGACAACGGGCGCCGCGCTCAAACAAAAGATTCTCGAAGAAACAATAAAGGGCGAGTTTAAGGCAAACGGCGTAGACAACAAGCTTAAGCATGAACCGGGAGTTTTGGCTATGGCGCGTGCGTTCATGCCCGACTCTGCGTCCTCACAGTTCTATATCTGCGTCGAAAGCTTACCGCAGCTTGACGGCATGTATGCAACGTTCGGCAAAGCTACCGATGAAGAGACGATAAAGAACGCAATCGACATTTCCAAAGTCAAGACCCATCAGGTCGGTACTTTCGGCGACGTTCCCGTTGAACCGGTTGTCATTAAGACGATTCATTTAATAGAAGAGTAAAACATAAAAAGAAGTTACAGTCAAATGTAACTTCTTTTTTATTATTTATTTTATCTTCGCAATAGCCGTAAAGCACTTGAGGCTTTGAGTGTTGCCTTCTTTTTTATAGAGAACTTCCGTGTCGAAATCAACGGAAATTATTTCGTAATGCTTGCCGTTTGCCTCGAAATGTGCGCCTGCCCTGATGTCTTTGTTTTCGTCCGCTTCGTCGGAAAGCTTAAACGTCAGCCTGCCGTCGTCCTCCACGATTGCAAAGAACGATCTGCCGTTGGCGGTGGAAATCAGTTCGGTAGCTTCTTCGTAAAACAGCCTGTTAAGTGCGGCTTTTTCGGGTAGCTTATCAAAGTACTCGTCAACCTCGTTAAACATTTTGCGCCCGTGCTCCACAATTTTATTAAAACCCTTTTTCAACCCCGAAAAGAAGCTTTCTTTCTTCTCGGGTTCTTTTTGTTCGCGTTCTACCTCGGTAACCTCATGTACTTCGGTGACATTTTTATCTTCGTCCGTCATATTTTACTCCTTTATAGTTCTTTATACTATTATACACCGACTTACACAAATTACCTTCTTGTTTTTTAAGAATTTTAAAAAAATTTGCCGAAAAGTGTTGACAAATTCGTAAATATCGAATATACTAATAACAGTTGAACAGATATTCAACTGTTTGATTAAAACGAGGTGAGATTATGGAGAATAAAAACAATATTCCCGAGTGCTGTGAGGACGAGGTAGTACACACCAATGCGATAGAGCGTGTACGAGCGGCAATGCCCGACGAGGATACGTTGTACGAGACGGCGGAGCTATTTAAGGTTTTCGGCGATTCGACGAGGACGAGGATATTGAGCGCACTGTTTGTTGAAGAGCTGTGTGTGTGCGATATAGCGGAGCTGTTGAGCATGACAAAATCAGCCGTATCGCATCAGCTCAGGATTCTGCGTCAGACAAAGGTCGTAAAATCGCGGCGCAGCGGAAAAGAAATTTTCTATTCGCTGGACGACGACCATATCGCCGAAATTTACGGAATGGCGATAGAGCATTTGAAAGAAAAATAAATCTTAAAGGAGAAATATTATGAAAAAGATTTTTAAGACCGAAGGATTGGATTGTCCCAACTGCGCGGCAAAATTAGAGCGCGCGTTAAGCAAGATTGACGGAGTCAACGAGGTTAGCGTCAGCTTTATGAGTCAAAAGATAACCATGGATTTAGAAGAGTCGCGCTTGAATGATATCGTTAAAGAAATGTTGGCGGTAGGCAAGAAGGTAGAACCCGACTGCACAATTAAAGCGTGAGCTCTTTAATAGGTTGAGATTCCTCGTTGCAATGCAAACCTTACTCTGGCGGAATGACAAAAGAGCATGAATTACTTGGGTTTATAGTAATATTGACGGTTTTGTCTGTGAGGCTCGGAACCGAAATGTCATTCCGAACGAATGTAAGGAATCCCCACATATTAAAACGTAGCAATTAATTAGAGGTTGTACAATGAAAAAATTGTCCCGTAATCAAATAACGCTTATCAGGGTAATTGTTGCCCTTGCGATATTCGTTACGCTTTTTACGCTTGAAAAAACGATACATTTCATATCGTTGCCGCTGTACATAGCGTTGTACCTGATTATCGGTTATGACGTGGCGTACAAAGCCGTACGCGGAATTTTCAAAGGACAGGTAATGGACGAAAACCTGTTGATGTTTATCGCGACCGTAGGTGCGTTTGCAATGGGCGAATATCCCGAGGCGGTTGCCGTAATGCTGTTCTATCAGGTGGGCGAGCTGTTTCAAAGTTATGCCGTGGGCAAATCGCGTAAGTCCATTGCCTCGCTTATGGACATTCGTCCCGATACCGCAACCGTTATCCGCGGGGGCGAGGAATTGACGGTAGATCCCGACGAAGTGGAGATAGGTGAAATAATCGTCGTTCGTCCGGGCGAAAAAGTTCCGCTCGACGGCAAGGTTGTCGAAGGCGCGAGTGCGCTCAATACCGCGGCGCTGACGGGTGAATCCGTGCCTGTAGACGTTACCGTCGGCTCGGAGATTTTGAGCGGCTCGATAAATATCAGCGGCGTTATCAAGGTAGAGTGCCAAAAGGCGTTTTACGACTCGACCGTTTCAAAAATTCTCGACCTTGTGGAAAATGCTTCGTCTAAAAAGGCGAAAGCCGAAAACTTTATATCTAAGTTTGCGGCGGTGTATACGCCCATTGTCGTTGTTCTTGCGCTGCTTATCGGTGTTGTTCCGCCTCTTATTATCGGATATAACGACGGCGCGGTGTGGAGCACATGGTTATACCGAGCGCTTACGTTCTTAGTAGTGTCTTGTCCGTGTGCGCTTGTAATCAGCGTGCCGATGTCCTTCTTCGGCGCGATAGGCGGCGCGTCCAAGGCGGGTATTTTGATCAAGGGCGGGAATTATCTGGAGATTCTGGATAAAGTCGACACGTTCGTCATGGATAAGACTGGTACGCTCACAAAAGGCAGCTTCGAGATTTCCGAAGTTTGCCCGACCGAAAAGCGTGAAGAGATCCTCGAAGCGGCGGCTATTGCCGAAAGTCGTTCTACCCACCCCATAGCCCGCTCGATAGTAGGCGCGGTTAAAGGAGCTGAAAACGACGGTTACGAGATTAACGAAATTGCGGGCAAAGGCATTTACGCGGCAAAAGGCGACGACGTAATTCTTGCAGGCAACCTTGGACTCCTAAATAGCTATGGAATCGAAGCGGAAGAGGTTTCGGCGCTCGGAACGGTGGTGTACGTGGCACGTCGCGGTGAATTTTTGGGCAGTATCGTGATTGGCGACACCGTAAAACCCGACTCTGAGAGCGCGATCGAAACGCTCAATAAAATGGGCGTCAAGACCGTAATGCTTACGGGTGACAATGCCGCCGTTGCAAAATCGGTAGCCGAGGCAACGGGAATAACCGAGTATAAGGCGGGATTGTTACCCGAAGATAAGGTTAATGAGACCGAAAAACTGCTCGGACGCAAGGGTAAAACCGCATTTGTGGGCGACGGAATAAACGACGCGCCCGTGCTCATGCGTGCAGACTTAGGCGTAGCAATGGGCGGCGTGGGCAGCGATTCGGCGATAGAGGCGGCGGACGTCGTACTCATGCACGACACGCTTACCGCACTTCCCAAGGCAAAGCGGATTGCGAAAAAGACGATGCGCATCGTGCGCGAGAATATAGTGTTCGCAATAGCCGTCAAGGTCGCCGTGCTTATTCTAAGCGCGTTAGGCATTGCAAACATGTGGCTTGCGATCTTTGCAGACGTGGGCGTTGCCGTTTTGGCGGTGCTTAACGCTATGCGTATGCTGGGCTGCGGAAAGGATAAGCAACGGTAGCCGAAACCTTGTGTTGTTCGGCTACTGTTACCTAAAAACCGATTTAACGAAAAGTTAGTTTTCGGTGCCCGATACTTGACAAATAGTATATTATTTGTTATATTAACTTAAACGGAACGCTCGCATTGCCGCGGGTGTTTTTTATTAAAGAGGTGAGTATGGCGAGAAATTGCAAAACGCTTTGGATGAATATCAAGGATGCCGAAGCCGTGTTTGAGGAAATCCGGGTTTGCGACGCGGGTATAGAGATTTGTGAAAAGGGACATACGTTCGGACCTGCAATACGCAACTATTATCTGTTGCATTTCGTAGCGTCCGGGAAGGGAACTTTTTCGGTGGGCGGAGAAACTTATAATCTCGAAAAGAACCGTTGCTTTTTGATCCGACCCGACGAAACGCATAAATATTCCGCAGATAAATCCGATCCGTGGACCTATCTGTGGTTGGGCTTTCGCGGCAGCAAAGCCCAAGAATTTACCGACAAGGCTTTGGGCAACAGACATGTTTTCGACGTATCGCCCGAGCTTATTCTCGATTACGAAAATACAATCAACTCGGCAATAAACGGCGGCGAAACGCTATTTAGTATTACGTCGTTCGCTTACAGGATTTTAAGCGAGCTTTCGGTGAACTCCGATAAACCCAAGCCCGACATTGTGTCGGCGGCTATCGGCTTTATTCAGAACTATTATTACCGCAATTTCGATATGAGCCGGCTTGCTTCGGAGCTGGGGATGAGCCGTTCGCACTTTTCGGTAGTGTTCGGTGCGGCGATGGGCGTTTCGCCGTACAGCTATCTTACCGATTACCGGATTTCGCGTGCCGAAAAACTGCTTGTCGATCACCCGACGCTGTCCGTAACCGAAGTTGCCTATTCGGTGGGGTTTTCCTCGATCGAAAGGTTCAGTGAAATGTTCAAAAAGCGAACAGGCATGTCTCCGCTTGCATACAGAAGGGCGCGGATATAAAAATAATCGGCGGCATATCACTATTTTGTTGTGATTTTCGCGGATATATGATATAATACACATTGGTATGGAAGTTAAGGACGCAATTCAATTAAATTCGCTGTCACTGGCGTTTTTGGGCGACAGTGTTTTTACATTGTTTGTGCGCGAGTACCTCATATCCCGTCACGACGGAAAGTCGGGGTTACTCCATAAGCTGGCAAGCGGTTACGTCTGTGCGGCGTCGCAAGCGAAAATGTTGGATAGCTTAGCGGACAGGTTAAACGAAACCGAGCTTGATATTGCTCGGCGCTCGAGAAACTGCCATACTATATCGAAGGCTAAAAACGCGTCTTTGAGCGACTACAAAAAAGCCACGTCGCTCGAAGCCGTGCTCGGTTTTTTGAGGATAACCGAACAATACGACAGACTAAACGAGTTAATGACCGAATGTATTCGCGTCATCGATCAAGGAGATAAGAATG
>CAZBTB010000095.1:0-6163 GCA_964494605.1 uncultured Lachnospiraceae bacterium | reverse complement strand
ATAAGCTTACTCAGACCAATACCGAAATATTAAACGGCAATATGGATTACGACGCGATTTACGACGCTTGCGTCAAAGCGGGCGTAGAGTGGGCGGCGGTAGAGCACGAGTTCAACTTTATCGACGGCGACCCGTTCAAGTCTATGGCGGTAAGTCTGACGAACATGAAAGAACGCGGAATGTTCAAGGAGTAATAATTATGGATAAAGTAAGATTCGGAGTTATAGGGCTGGGAAACCAGGGTTCGTTTTATATAAACTCGCTGTTCGGCGGCGGAGAGATAGAGGGCGGTGTTGTGACCGCCGTATGCGACATAAACCCCGACAAAATCGAGGCGATAAGAAAGGCGGGTAAAGCAGAGGGCGCGGCGGAGTTTACCGATTACCTGAAAATGCTTGACAGCGGACTTGTCGATGCGGTGCTTGTGGAGACGCCCCACTATTTTCACCCCGAAATGGTAACGGAGTGCTTAAAACGCAATATACACGTTATCTGCGACAAGCCTGCGGGCGTTTATACCAAGCAGGTGCGCGAAATGAACGAGGCGGCTGCATCGAGCGGCGCTATGTTTTGCATGATGTTCAATCAGCGCACGAACTCGCTGTATATCAAAATGCGCGAGATGATAGCGGACGGCGCAATCGGAAAAATAAAGCGCGTGACCTGGAAAATCACCGATTGGTTCAGAACGCAGACTTATTACGATTCGGGCTCGTGGCGCGCTACCTGGGCAGGCGAGGGCGGCGGCGTTCTTATAAATCAGTGCCCGCATCAGCTCGATTTGGTCAGCTGGGTCGTGGGCGAAAATCCCAAGCGCGTGACTGCGTTCTGCGGCTACGGCAAGTGGCACGACGTCGAGGTCGAGGACGAGGTTACGGCGTACTTCGAGTACGAAAACGGCGCGACGGGCGTGTTTGTAACGACGACTGGCGAATACCCCGGAACCAACCGCCTTGAAATTTCGGGAACGAAAGGCAAGCTTTTATGCGAGGCGGGCAAGCTCGAATATTTCAAGAACTCGGAGGACAGCGACGAGTGGATAAAAACGAGCGATAAGGCGTTTGCGGGTCCAGGCATGGAAAGAACGGAAGTAAAGACGGACGGAAGCAATCCGCAGCACGCAGGCGTTATCAACATGTTTATCGACGCGCTTAAAAACAAAAAGCCCGCGCCCGTTTTAGGTGAAGAAGGCATTAACGGCGTTATGCTCATGAACGCAATCGAGCTGTCGGGCTGGCTCAATAAAACAGTTGAATTGCCCGTAGACGAGGAGCTGTACTTAAGCGAGCTCAATAAGCGCGTGGCGACGTCGAGACTAAAGACTAATGTCAAGGAGACGGTTGCGGATACCAACGGAAGCTTCGGGAGTAAATAGGTTTGAAAGCGGATTCATTCGCGGATACGGACTACGTGCGATATTGCCGCGTCGGTTACGTAGGTGGGTCTACGCGCCCTAGCGACAAATCGCCTGTTGTCCGTCTGCGCGGCGACTGCGCTTTCAAACACGGTTTTCAGCAACTTAGAGGAGAATTAAATGAAAAAAATAAGATTATGCGCGTTTGCCGACGAGGCGGCGGATTCGATCGAGGGACAGATCGCCGCGTTAAAGCGCAACGGAATCGGGCTATTGGAGCTCAGAAGCGTGGACGGAATCAACGTAGCCGATATGTCCGTAGAAAAAGCCGAAGAGGTTTACCGCGCCTTAAGCGCAAACGGGATAGCCGTTTGGTCGATAGGTTCGCCTATCGGCAAGTCGGAGATAACCGAGGATTTTTCGGTTACGGAGAAAAAGCTAAAACACATTCTCGATTTGTGCAAGGTTTTCAGGTGCGACAAGATACGCGTTTTCAGTTTCTTTAACGCTTACGGGAGCGGCGACGAGGTAATTAAGCGCATGAGCGCGCTGGTTAAAATCGCAGGCGCGGAAAATGTCGCGCTTTATCACGAGAACGAAAAGGAAATATACGGAGACACGGCGGAGCGCGTCGATACTATTTTGGATAGCGTCGCGGATTTAAATAGCATTTTCGATCCTGCGAACTATATTCAGGTGGGCGAGAAGCAGGAGAAAATGGCGCGTGTTCGTCGCCGCGCAGCCTATTATCACATAAAGGACGCGCTGTACAGCGGCGAGGTTGTGCCGTCGGGCGAGGGCGCGGGGCAGATAGCCGAGCTTATAAAAGAGCTTGACCGCGACACCGTTCTTACGCTCGAGCCGCACCTGTCGGTGTTTACGGGCTATGCGGCAATCGACGGAACGGAATTAAAGAACAAGTACACATTTAATTCGCGTGACGCGGCTTTCGACGCGGCGGTCGGTGCGCTTAAAAAACTGTTGACGACAGAGGGCTTTACCGAAACCGACGGCGCGTTTGTCAAGGAGATTTTATAAATATGAAAATGACGTTTCGCTGGTACGGCGAGAGCGACAGCATACCGTTAAAGTTTATCCGCCAGATCCCCAATATGTCGGGCGTTGTTACGGCCGTGTACGACGTGCCCGTGGGCGAGGTTTGGGAAGAGGACAAAATCGCGCGGTTAAAAGAGCTGTGCGACAGTGAAAACCTTTGTATGGAAGTTATCGAGTCCGTGCCCGTTCACGAGGACATTAAGCTGGGTAAGCCCACGCGCGACAGGCTTATAGCCAATTACGCCCAAACCATCCGCAATTTAGGTAAGTTCGGCGTTAAGTGCATTTGCTATAACTTTATGCCCGTGTTCGATTGGCTGAGGACCGATCTGAAAACTTTAGGCGCGGACGGCAGCAACAGCTTGTCATATAATCACGGCTCGCTCATGAGCTTAGACCCGAAAAATCTGCACTTGCCCGGCTGGGACGAGAGCTATTCGACCGATCGGTTAAACGGCTTGCTCGAAGAGTATAAGACGGTTACGCACGACAAACTGTTCGATAACCTCGTGTATTTTCTTAAGGGAATAATGCCTGCGTGCGACGAGACGGGTATAGATATGACTATCCATCCCGACGATCCGCCGTGGGATATGTTCGGACTGCCGAGAATAATTACGGGCGCGGAAAGCTACGACAAAATGACAGACGCCGTGCCCGATAAGCACAACGGCTTCACGTTCTGTACGGGTAGCTTGGGAGCGGGAAGAAGTAACGACCTGATCGCAATGGCGAAGAAGTACGCCAAGCGCATTTACTTTGCGCATATCCGTCAGCTGAAATTCTCGGGTGAGTGCGATTTCACAGAGGCTGGGCACTTGACGAAAGCGGGCGACCTCGATATTTACGGAATAGTAAAGGCGCTTGTCGACGGCGGGTTCGACGGTTACGTTCGACCCGACCACGGCAGAAACATCTGGGGCGAGGACGGCAAACCCGGTTACGGGCTATTCGACAGAGCTTTGGGCGCGGCGTATTTGAACGGACTGTTCGAAGCTATTGAGAAGGATAAAGAATAATAAAATTATTCAAAACAATTATTGCGAGGTGAAATTAAATTATGTTATTTGCAGAGACAACGAACAACAGGTCGTTCGCAAAAGATCCTGCCGTGGTAAAATTCAAAGGCAAATACTTTTTGTATTTTTCTTCTGTCTACAGATATGACGGTATTGAGCGTCTCGGAATCGGGATCGCCCAATCCGACAACCTTGACGACTGGACGGTAACGGGGCACGTTCCCTTCACGCAGGATTGCGAACAGAAAGGAATAGGTGCGCCTGCCGCAATCGTTTTAGACGGAGAGTTGCACATGTTTTATCAGACCTACGGAACGTGGGAGAACGATGCAATCTGCCACGCTGTTTCCAAGGACGGGCTCCATTTCGAAAAAGACCGAACGAATCCGATTTTTCGCCCGACGAAGGACTGGTGCGCAGGTAGGGCGATCGATGCCGACGTAGTGGCGTTTGAAGGAAAGCTATTCCTGTATTTTGCGACGCGCGACGAAAAGATGGAAATTCAGAAGCTCGGTGTTGCTTATGCGGATATTAAAAGCGATTTCTCGCGCGAGTGTTGGACGCAGGGTGCGGCGCATTCCATTCTGTATCCCGAATTCCCGTGGGAGGGAATGTGTATCGAAGCTCCCGCCACCGTTTTGCACGAAGGGAAAATATATCTGTTTTACGGCGGAGGATACAACTGCTTTCCCCAACAGATAGGCGTTGCCGTTTCGGAGGACGGAATCGGTTTTTGCAAGCTTTTCGAGCAGCCCTTCATTCCTTCCGGCAAGCAGGGGAGTTGGAATAGCTGTGAATCGGGACATCCGTATGTATTCGACGACGACGGCGTTATCTGGCTTTTTTATCAGGGGACGTCGGACATGGGCGATAATTGGTATCTGTCGAAATGCAGAATCGATTTCCGTGACGGGTTGCCCTACGTCCGTGAATAACGGCGGTTATAAACGCTTATATATAAAATCCGAGGGTTATTATGAAACTTCCATTCAAAGTAAATTTAGAGGACAAGGTTGTTGCAATAACGGGAGCGGGCGGAGTGATCTGCGGCGAGTTTGCCAAAGCGCTCGCGGAGTGCGGTGCGCGTGTGGCGCTGCTTGACATCAACGAGGCGGCGGCAAAAGCCGTTGCGGACGCGATAGGCAAAAACGCATTGAGCGTAAAATGCAACTGTCTCGACAAGAGCGATATTATTGCGGCGAAAAAAGCAATCAACGCAAAATGGGGCAAGGTCAACTTCCTTATTAACGGTGCGGGCGGAAACAATCCCAAAGCCACGACGGACAACGAAACGATGACGTCGGAGCTTACGGGCGTTAAGGATTTTTTCGCTCTCGACGAGAGCGGACTTAAGTTCGTGTTCGATCTCAATATAACGAGCGCGTTTTTGGTTACGCAGGTTTTTGCCGAGGATATGATAAAGACGGGCGGAAATATCATCAACATTTCGAGCATGAACGCATACCGCCCTTTAACCAAGATCCCCGCGTACAGCGCGGCAAAGGCAGGCATAAGCAACTTTACGCAGTGGCTTGCCGTTCACTTTGCGCCTTGCGGTATCAGGTGCAACGCAATTGCGCCCGGCTTTTTCGTAACCAATCAAAACCGCGGACTGCTGTTTGACGAAAAGGGCAATCCCACCGCACGCACGGCAAAGATACTCGCCGCCACTCCCATGCGTAAATTCGGGGAGATCTCCGACCTGACGGGGGCGCTCCTTTGGCTTGCCGACGACAACGCAAGCGGTTTCGTCACGGGAACGGTAATACCCGTCGACGGCGGCTTCAGCTCCTATAGCGGAGTGTAGATTTATTTTTCAATAGAATAAGGTGGGGATTCCTCGTCGCAATTTCGCATAATGCTCATTGCTCGCTCGGAATGACATTTCAGCTCATGGACTACCGTTGTCATTCCGAGCGAGAGGCGAGTGCAACGAGACTCGACGAGGAATCTCAACCTTATAAATTAAATCGGTGGAGATTTCTCCGCTACGCGTCGAAATGACAGAAAGAAGGTTGTCGATTCAGTTGCAAGCGGCGGGTGAAGTTATTTTCGGAGGAAGCGAAATTTCCCATTGTTATTTTAGGACGCTAGCGATTTTAAAAATCGCGTTTTTATCGCGAAAAATTCATTCATTAGTTATAATTTAATAGTTATGAATACTATATCTGGTGTTAATTTAAAAAATTGGCACTAGATATTGTTATTTTTTGGTTGACAAAGCATATATCTGGTGTTATAATGATAAAGCTTTCGCAAGAAGCAGGATCAAAAACAACGGAGGAAAGAAATTATGTATAAGGTAGTAAAGAGAGACGGCAAGATTTCCGAATTCGACATTGCCAAAATCAGCGCGGCAATCACCAAGGCTTTCGAGGCGCAGAATAAGCAATACAACCCCAATATCATTGACTTACTGACGCTGAAGGTTACAGCTGATTTCGAGCCGAAAATCAAGAATTCGCTTATTGCGGTCGAGGACGTACAAGACAGCGTAGAGCATGTTTTGAGTGAAGCGGGTTACGCAGACGTAGCCAAAGCGTACATTTTGTACCGTAAGAACCGTGAAAAGATCCGCAACATGAAGTCCACTATCTTAGACTATAAAGAGCTCGTCGACAGCTACGTCAAGGTTTCGGATTGGCGCGTTAAGGAGAACTCCACCGTTACGTACTCGGTCGGCGGACTTATTCTGTCCAATTCCGGCGCGATAACCGCCAACTATTGGCTTTCG
>CAZBTB010000094.1:0-6181 GCA_964494605.1 uncultured Lachnospiraceae bacterium | reverse complement strand
GAGTTTCCCGAAGTGCGCACATACTGCGCTACCGGCGACGGTTGGGCGGAGACTTACGACAGTGCTGCTGTTTCTTCGGACGGCACGGTAACGGTTTACTGTGCAAGTTTCGGAACAAACAATCAACCCGATGATCTCAAGGTTGTTATTGCATCCGGGGTAGGTTTATGGGGAGAGGCAGGGCAAGCGGCAGACATTGCATCGCCGAGCGCGCCTCGATTTTACATGGAAGAAGTCAAACAGAACATGCACACGGGGGATTATGATTTACCTACGTGGATGTTTGATAACGGCAATACTCAAGTAGGACTGATGGCTAATGTCCAACTGTATAAAAACGCCGAGGGGCATTTAATAACTGTGCCTGTGATGGGCATTTTTACGACTCAGAATATCGATTCAACACCATTTCAATTTACGACTAGTTTTATCGATTCTACAAGAGGCGTATTGAATACGGATTTAACTACGGAGACGATAAAGATTTATTATTCCGGTCGCGAAATATATGTGAGCACAGTTTCCGGTAACTATTCGGCGATGTTCTTATCGTTGATGGTATGGGGGACGTCGGAACAATGATTAACGTTATTTTGAAAAATATTAGCAAAATGCAAGGCAACGGCCGTTACGGGAGGATCGGTTAATGGGAAAAAGTACTACAAAAATAGAGTATTTATCTAATGATAAAACATTTAAAGAAGTTTATTCGCCGGATAATGAGCCCGGGTATTTAGTTCCGATGGGAGCATATTCTTCGGGCGTAGCGTTTAAGACAATGTTTAACGGTTTTCCGGCGTTAGTCAGATTTGAGCTTTATAATAACGTCGGAACATTAGTGGCTTACACCGGCAAAGTTACACCTAACGTTACGGGTGATTGGTTGGGGCTTAATTTGTATTCTGTTGACGGTACACAGATTTCCGACCATCAAACAAGGGTTAACGTCGAGGGCGACACGGTAACTTTAGTCTGTGAGGTTTCGGGGTTGGGTTCATTCGGTGTTAATATGAGAGTGTATTCGTCGTTTCCGGGGAGCAATTCAACCCTTAATGGGCAGGCGGTTCCCATTAATACGAATAAAGTCTTGGAATACAAGCCTCAATTCAGAGCTTTTATATATGACGCGCAAGGGCAGGTTGTAGGATATACGTCTGTTATTTCTGCGGGCGAGCAAAGTATGTTTAATCCTTTGAATAACGATGAAGAAATCAGGGCTTATTCGGCAACGATAAGTTATTCCGATACGGGCTTTGTGTGTTATGTCAGTATGAACCCAGAACGAAATTATACAGCCAAGTTGCAGCCTGTCGCATCGGTTCCTTTTTTAGCAATGAAAGAGGGCACCACTCCGATAAAGGGTATTGATTTCAGCATTTCGGGTGATGGCACCTTAAACATTACAACAATGGAGTAAGAATATGGCTATGAATTTTAACGGTGTTGAAGTGTCGTCGGTTAGCTTTGATGATTCGGAGATAAACCGAATTAATCTAAACGGAGAAACCGTTTGGAATAAAATTTCCGATCCTTTGGAAATAACGCATTCATGGGCTGCACTTGACGCTATGACTTCGAGCCAATTTAAAAATACCTGTCAGGTCGGTATGTATAAGAAGGTTCGTTTGGCAACGGGCGATACTGTCAAAATGATTCTGATTGGGTTTGACCACGATACGAGAATAGCCGACGGACAAGCTAAAGCTACATTTATGGTAGAAGGAGTGTTGGACACGAATTATCCGATAACCAATGGACTTGGAGAAGGGAAATGGAGTAGTAGTGTCATGAAACAGGATACGCTTAGAGCTTTGTTCGAAGAATTGCCGAATGAGGTGCAGGATGTAATAAAAGTCGTTTCCAAACAAATGTGGTCGAGCACGGTTACCGCCGATAAATTATTTCTCTTATCGCTTGCCGAAGTATTTTCGGAAACTGCTATCGTCAACTCCGGATGGGATGAAATCAGCGACAATGCGACGCAGTATCTTAAAGAGGGGCATCAATACGAATATTGGAAAAATACCGTAGGGGATCGTGATCCCGTTGCAGACAATGCTTGTCCGGCTTTGATAAAACGCGACTCGAAAGGCAATGCTGTTTCATGGTGGTTGCGCTCTCAGGACTATGATTGGCAGTATGCCTATTGGTGCTTTGGATCAAACGGCGTTGTCGACGGTGCGTTTGGCAATACACTTCGCGGTGTGTCGTTTTGTTTTTGCATATAAGGTTTTCGATAAAAAGCTACATAAGCATTGGAGATATAAATAATATGGATTGGCAAACAATTTTACTTTCGATCGGCGGAGTTATTTTGACAGCCTTGGTAAGCTGGGGCGGAGAGCGGTTGATTGCATGGCTGACAACTAAAATAAATAACACTTTGTATACTAAACATCTTACCAATGCCGTCGATGTGATTACGTGTGCCGTTAAGGCAACCTATCAAACGTATGTACAGGCATTGAAAGATAAGAATATGTTTACCGTAGAAGCCCAAAGGGCAGCGTTGCAAAAAGCGTGCGAGACGGCTTTGTCTCAGTTGTCCGTAAGTACTCAAAAGTGGGTAAAGGCTAACTTCGGTGATATTAATAAATGGATTTATACAACGATAGAATCCGTGATTTACGATTTAAAAAATAATAATTCCGCAATGCAAGAAGATATACGATAATATTTTTCGGTATAATGATTTTTAAAGCTAAAAAAGCAAGGTATAAAAGGGTGTCTCCAAAAGACGCCCTTTTTTTTGCGCCGAAATAAAGATTGACAATATTTCCGATATACGTTATAATTAAAAAAACACATAGAGAACAATCGGGTGGGAGAAAACTATATGAACGAAAAAAGAAAACGTATACTTGCAATAATTGTGGCAGCCGTGCTTTTTGCAGGGGCGGCGGTTTTTGCCGCGCTCGCTATATACGGCGGTGTAACATCTAAGCCCACTGGCGATCACGAGGAAATATATCTTGTAGTAAAGGATAATCGCGGCAACGAGTTCAGCATGGAAAACGGCGAAACCAAAAAACTCGAGTATGAAATCGATTATGACGTCGACGAACTCACGTTTAGTACAAAAGCCTATCATAAATCGGGCGAGGAGTGTAATTTGCATACTTTTAATACGTTTGACCGCCATAAAATTTCACTTAGTAAGGTTGCAACGTATAGCATGGTTCAGCTTTACAGCCAATTTGAGTTTACTTTTAAACTTGAGGTTGAGGTTAAAGATTGGGTAATCCCCGAAGTTGACACACGTCCGTTGCCCGAAATAGAAATAGATCCCGAAATGCCTAACCCATACGAATTGGTCAGATACCAGTTAAATAAAAAATATGTATATAAATATAACGGCTATATAAAATATCCGAATATGATAAAAATAAGTAATCCCGATACGCACGAATTAATTACAATGTACCATTTATATGATTACATACAAAAAGTGACTGTTATCAACGGTAACGTAAACAGACATTTAGTGGATATAGGCACGTATTCGGTAGACATTGAGATATGTGACGGCTGGTTCGGCGAGCCGCACGCCCCCTATCAAAAGATAAGAATCGAAAACATTATCATTCAAATCGAAGAGTAGTGGGGGGAGAACGATAATGGATAAATATAAAAAGAGCTTAATAATAATGTGGAGCGCAATGGGCGTGGTCGTAATTGCCTGCATTGCGTTTTTGACCGTGGGCATATTGCTACATCAATATCAGGCAGGGCTGAAACCCGAAGTTTATTTTACGGTTACGCAGAACAGCAACGACTACTTGCTCAGCGACGGAGAAACGCTCGAGCTCGAGTTTGCTTGCGAAGAAGGGGGAAGCGCCACTATACGAGCAGAAGCGCATTATATAGTGCATCACCTGAAAAACGAATCGAATATCACCGATTTTCAGGTGCCGCTCGATAATCCGCAAACGTATGAGTTTAAGCAAGTGTTTAATTACAGCGGAAAGGAAGCGGCAGTAAAAATATCCGTAAAGGTAGTGGACCCGACGCCGGCTCCCACATTGAAACTTAGCGCCTTCGACTGTATAGAGTTCGAGTTTAACAAACGGTATGTCTATAGGTACGACGGGACTGAAAAATACCCCAAAGACCTAATGGCTTACAACAGCGAGGGAAGGTATATAGGTACGTTTAATACGTGGAACTTTATAAAGAATATTACGACGTTGGATGGCGAGCCTGCAGGTTTTGCCGCTCTGGAAAATGTGGGCAAGTATAAGTGCGACGTGATTATAGACGATTACGGCACTTATGATCACGGCAATAATTACAAACCGAGCGGTATCTACGGACTGATTATAGAAATAATCCCATGATTTCAATAATTTGGCAGAGAGAACAGGCATAATTTGGGAAAAGAAGGGAGAAGATACCGAAAGACCTCGTTAAATGCGTAAACGTTAGTGAAAATATATGTCAAAGTGTTAAAATTGCTTGACTTATCGAGTATAATTTTGTAGAATTTTAAGAGGTAATATTTTATAACTGTTATTATCGCATTTTTCATTTAAATCTGACTTTCATATAGAAAGTATCCATGTCGGAGGAACGAAATGACAAAAAATTTACGTAAATCCATTGCTGTTGTTATTGTGCTTCTGCTTGTATCGGCGCTTGCTCTTTTCGGAATGGGCGTTCGTATTGCAGACGGTGAAGGGAAGGGCGAAGTTGCTTTTTCGACCGAGCGGCAGACCGGTACATACAAGGCTCCGGCCACTGCTACGGGCATTGCGACGCTGCATTACGATCCCGACAACTCTAAGGTTGTTACTTCGGTAGAATTTTCTTCTGCATCCGAGGATTGTATCGTAACCGTTCCGGCGGAAGTCGAAAAGATAAACGACGACGTGTTTAAGGACGCAGCCAATATCGTTGCGGTTACTTTCGCAATAGACAGCAAGCTTAACTATATCGGTGCAAACGCTTTTGCCGGCACATCCATTGAAAGCATTGTTCTTCCCAACAGTTTAAAAACGATTGGAGATGCCGCGTTTAAAGATTGCGTGAAGCTTACGTCCGTAACCTTGCCTTCGTCGGGTGCGGCTATCGGCGACGAAGCTTTTTCGGGTTGTAACCTTATTAACAACGTAACGCTGGGCGCAAACACTACGCTGGGCGCAAACTCGTTTGCCTCTGACGTGATTTTGATTGCGGACAACGCATCGACTTATAATAAATTAAAAACGAACACGGCTTATTCAGATCGGTTGACTTATGTCGTAACGGTTAACTATTATTATTCCGGCGCGCTTATGGAAACCGAGAAAAAGCTGTTTGGTAAGGGTTATGATTTCGAGCTTAATAACGGCATTTGGGCAAATACCGCAACCAAGTTCGGAACCGTAATAACCAAAACCTTATCTGATAAGTGGTTCAGCGATGAGGGCTTATCCGATGAAGTTACGGTTTCCGATTCCGAAGATACCGGTTCCGATATAGACACATTAATAAATGCGTCGGTTGGTGAGCTTAATCTTTATGCCGGCAAAGAATTCTGCGTAGTGTATGACAAACATGTTGCCGAAATTGAGTTCAAGGCAAACGTAAGCTATTCAGAAGCCGACTTAGGCATGATGTTCTTCTTCTATGATTGGCCGACTTTTGGAGAGGTCAGCTTGTATGCGTATATCAACGAGCATGGCGAAAAAGTCGACGAGCTTCCCGAGACGGCTCATAACGTAGGAACTTATATATATAAGTCCGACAAGGATATGGGCGAAGATGTTGCATATATATTAAAAATTAAATATGCCGAGATTTCTTGGGAAGGTCTGGACTATTCCGATTGGAAAATCGTTTCCGACAGTTCTATGCAGAACTTTGTAGCCGAAAATGTCTTATATCTCTATGAGATGTCCAACGGCGGTCTGTATCCGTCGGTTAAACGGATTACCTCCGAAACGATTACAAGTGCCCAGCAGAACATGGGTATCAGTGTCAACAGATACGAGACGCGCAGAGTTACATACTCCGTTGTTCGTGCTCGCGGTGAAAGTGTAACGATAAACTTAGATACGCACGACTTGTTTACCGTCGAGAGTATTTCGGACAATATTCACACGGAGATCGGTACGTACACCACGGTCGCGACGCTTAAGGCAAACGAGGGCTATATTTTCGATGAGAATTCGTTCCCTGCTCCCGAAAGAGGAATAACCAT
>CAZBTB010000093.1:0-6220 GCA_964494605.1 uncultured Lachnospiraceae bacterium | reverse complement strand
GGCATCCTGTGATGCGATTGCGGGATTGGAAATGCTCCATGTCACAGTCTTGTCACAGTGCGTTTAAGTACGACGCAAGCGTAGCCACAAGCGTTTTTCCTTCGCCGGTGCGCATCTCCGCGATACGACCCTGATGCAAAGCGATACCGCCCATCAGCTGAACATGGAAGTGGCGCATTCCGAGCACTCGCGAGCTTGCCTCTCTCACTGCCGCAAAAGCCTCGGGCAGAAGATCGTCCAGCGTCTCGTAATTGTTCTCGAGGCGGTCGCGGAACTCCGCGGTCTTTGCCTTAAGCTGTTCTTCGGAAAGCTGCTTATACTCTTCCTCGAACTTTTCAACCTTATTTGCGATAGCGTCAAGTTTCTTAACGTGCTTTCTGTTGTCGCTGCCGGTAATAAATGAAATCAGTCCCATAAAACTATCCTTACTCCTATCGGTTCGACCTTGTAAAACAGACCGCACCATCATATTTTATATTATACCTGATTATTGTTTAGTCATTATGACGCTTTTGTGAAATTATTGTCATTTTAACGCCGTTTATTCTCTAATACATTCCCGCGAATTTGATAAACCCGGCGTTACCGGACAATTCGTTCATAACCGTCATAAGCTTGTCCTTGTCGAGCGAACAGTCGAACTCGACGTAAAACCAATACTTGAACACTCCGTCGCGGCTAGGTCTCGACTCGAGCTTGCGCATATTGAGGTCGTAACCTGCCAAAACGTTAAGCATCTTAAGAAGCTCTCCAGAGCGGTGCCGCGTGTCGAACATTACCGACACGGTTTTGCCCGAAAACTCGGGTGAGTTTTTCAAAAGCACGAACCTCGTAGTGTTTTGTCTGTCGTCCTCGATTTCGCCGTCAAGTACGGTCTGACCGCTAAGCGGCGCTCTTGCGATTGCCGCCTCGTCCCCGCCTTTAATAACCTTGAGCGCTTCCGACGTATTTGACACGGGGATAATGAGCGCGTTGGGGAAGTTCGTCTTAAGATACCTGTCGCACTGACTGATTGCCTGCGGGTGCGAGTATATTCGCTTGATATTTTGCTTTTCCGTGCCGTCGACGGCTATAAGCGAGTGAGAAATCGCACAGAAAAACTCCTTTATGATATAAACGCCGTACTTCTTTACAGCGTCCAGACAATCGCCCACCGTACCGCCTATACTGTTTTCGATAGGCACAACCGCACCCGAAATTTTACCCGATTCCACCGCTTCGGCAGCCGATGCTATCGACGGAAACCCGATAAGCTCGGAGCCGAATAACCGTTCTTCGGCGGCGGCGTAAGTGTGACTGTTTTCGTCACCGAAATAACCAATTTTCATACGCGCGTCCTACCCTACCGACAACGCGATTATAAAACCGTCATATGACTTTGACTTGTACAATATATCCAGCGCCGCCTGCTCGCCGTCACGCTCGGCTATTGTCCTGAAGTTGTTTTTCGCTATGCGCTCTCGTTCTGTAAAATCCAAACACGGTTGAGCAAAGCTTCCGAACAGGTCGACTGTAAAGTCGCCCAAAAACGGACGGTGATTAAGCTTAAGTTCGCTCGTAGCCGAGCTTTTGGCGTAATGGTAATTACCCGTCATGTTATCCCTGTCGCCGAACGCTATCACCGTAAGACTGCCGCCGCTCGAATATCTCCCCGCCTTTGACAGAAACCTATGTGCAAAATCCGTAAACGGCGCGGGTAATCTATCCAAATCGTTAACGATAACGGCAACGTTTTTGCCCGATTCGGCTTTAGTATAAGCGTAGTTTATAACACGCTCCGCAACAATCCCCTCTTCGTCAAGATTGTCGATAACTACGTTAGAACACTTAACCGCCAACAGCGGATCGACTTCGGGAGCCTGTGCACCGCCGAAAGCCAAAGCAATAACCTCGTCAAACTCGTTAAAATTAGCAACGGCATTGCATAGAGGCGTCAGGTACACGCCCGCATCGAAGCTGCCCGACGTCGAAATCAGCAGTCCCGAGCCCAGAGATAATGGCGTGAGAACGTCAACAAATCTTAGAAGCGTTTCGTTAATACGTTCGCTTAATATAAACTTTTTATCGGTGGGAACGCGCTTAGACACGACCGAAACGGCGGGATGCACGTAACTCGATGCGGCAACTCCGTTGATCTCGGTTATTTCGTGTAAGCAATAGCATTGCGCTTTTTTTACGTAATGCATACTGCCCTTAACCATATCTCCGTTTTTAAGTCCGTACCTATTTACAAGCGCACGGATAACCCCGGGATCATGGTTTGCCGCGGTAAAACGGTTTTGGCGCAGTATTCCGCCCAATTCGCTACCCTCGAACATTCCCTCGACAGGCGCGCCGAAAAGAAATTCACTGCGATTGCAGTCGCGCACAAGCTCGATTTCGTCAATCGCCGACAAGTCGCGCACGTTCGCGGGAAAAACGGGATAAGCGTTGTCGACAAAATACTGTATCCCCCAAATTCCGTCGAGTATATAGTTTATCAAATCCTCTTTGGGCATGATTGTAGGAGACTTGACGCAAACGGTATCCGCAATCCTGCGCAGTGTCGAAATATTGCATTTATCAAGATACGGAATACCGAGATCGGCAAAACGCTGCTTATCCGTTTCTTTAAGCTCCGTGCGCGTTTCGCCGTCTTTGACAAGCTCTCTTAAAATATATTCTCTGAACGGGACGTTTTTAAGCTTTGTCTTAACCGCCGTCGAAATTTTCTTGGTGTATGCCATATTTTTACTCGCTGTTCCGTAAAATTTATTGTAAAGATTTTACATAAATTATACCATTATTACGAGTTCTTTGCAAGTTAATACGCCGTTTTTTACAAATTTCTATCAAATTATTCTCAATTTTGAACCGCTTACGTCAAAACGTTGCAAAATTTCGACATTCACCCTATATCTTCCGACATCACCAGTCTTACCGAAATGCGGCTGATTTTGCGCGCATAAAACGCCATAACCGCCGCATAGCAAACGACAAACGCCGCAAGCGTTATAAAAAATGCCTGCACGTCAAAACCGTAATCGGGCATTTGACCGACGTCCGCAAACATTACGTTTACCATAAAAGTCAGCAGTCCGAACTGATAGAGCGTACCGACTGCGAACCCGATAAGCGCAAACGGTATATAACCGAACAGAACGGACATAACGCACTCTTTCATGGAATAGCCGAAAGCCTTCATAACCGATATGTTTTTTGCATTGTAATTGACGCACGAGGTTACCGCCATAAACATCGTAACGGCGGCAAGCACAAGCCCTATGAGAAGAATCATAACGCCCATGGTATTTGCGGCAAGCTCTTCCATGGACAAACCCATTTGCACCATTGCGCCGAAACAAAAGCAGGAGAAGGCTACAAAGAACACCAGCGATTTACGGCCGGAAAGCGCGGTAACCGACATTTGCCGCAAAAAGCTCCTGTCCTTATCCCCGTCCTTTACGGTTGCCTTGCCCGTAACGCTCTTGCCTTTGATCAGTTCGTTTACCGGTTTACGCAGCGTAAAGTACGCATAAACACAGGACAACGCACCGAAAACAACAGCGGGAATTATTACGATATATGCGATTAGCTCGGCATGAAAAGAGATAGCTATGTCCATGCCCTCTAAATTAAGACTATCGTAAATAACAGGCATTGCCGCCCATGCGCCGCCGAAGCCCAACGCACAGCCTATAAGCACACTCAGTCCGAAAATCCAAAATGCGCCGGCAATCCGTCCGCCCGAAAAGCCCATAGCCTTAAGTATTCCGAGCTGTTTGGAATGCCCGTCGATATAGAGTTTAATGTAAAAAACAAGCAGTGCCGCGGCGATAATGGCAAGTACTCCGCCCGTGATCGCGACGGTAAACTTTGCCATGGCAAGCTGTGCATTATAAAGCGCGAGCATTTCGGGAAGAACGATGTCCTTAAGCGGCGCAACGTCGAGATAGTAATTCAGCATAAACGTACACACGAACGCCGCCGAGCCGCACACTATCGAAATTCCGATCAGCTTTATGCCGTCTTTTAAGCCAACTACCATGATATTACCACCCTATCTCCAAAGCCGATTTTTTGACGGAGTTTTTGTAAATCTCCACAATCTTACCGCTGTTCATCTTTATTACGGTGTCCGCCATTTCGGCAATTCCCGGGTTGTGCGTAACGGTCACCGCAGTAAACCCGTCGCGGCTCTGCAGCTTTGCGATAAGCCCGAGCACTTCTCTGCCCGTTGTCTCGTCGAGCGCACCCGTCGGCTCGTCCGAAAACAGAATTCTCGGCTTCTTGGCAAGCGCGCGTGCGATACAAACACGCTGTTGCTCGCCGCCCGACAGCGCCGAAGGCTTGCTTTTGACCTTATCTCTTAAACCCACCGCGTCGATTATTTCGGCATAATCGCGGTTAGCGCCCAGCTCCGCGCCCATTTTTACGTTCTGTTCGACAGTCATGTGCGGAAGAAGATAATACTGCTGAAATATGAATCCGACGTTATCCCGACGGAACGCCGTAAGCTCCTTTTCTTTTAAGCCGTCGAGACGCACTCCGTTGACTTCAACCGTTCCGCCGTCCGCTTTCTCAAGCCCCGACAACACGCTGAGAAGCGTGGATTTACCTGAACCCGAAGCACCTAAGATTACAACGAACTCTCCGTCGGCAATCTCTATATCGATACCTTTCAATACTTCGGTACCGCCGTAAGATTTAACTATTCCTTTAGCCGAAATCATTATTTTCCCTCCGACTTGAATTTTTTGATAAACGCGGTGAAAACCTCGGTCAGATATGCCGAAATCTGCTCGCCCGAAAACCCGCACACACCCGTCGCAATAAGTACGGCAATACCGTGCGAGTACACCCACATATTAAAATAAAGCTCCTTTGCAGTAGCTTCGGAAACACCGTATCCGTCGGTGATCGATTTTAAGATAGCGTTGTAATGCTCATCGATAAGCACAAGCACCGTTCCGCTGTCGGGGCGCGCGTTGCCTTCACTCATGAACAGCATCTGAAACAACCTCGGCCGCGCGGCGGCAAAGCCTATGTACGCCTCGCCTACTCCCTTAAACGCAGGCGTTTTTTTAAGTCCCTCTTCGACAGCCGCGCCGTAGATAGCTTTTACACGCTTTACGACAGCCGCGTTCATTTCTTCCATGTTCTTAAACGCCGTAAATATCGGACGCGCCGAACCGCCCAGCTCAGCCCCAAGCGTCCTTGCGGTCAGCTTTTCGATTCCGTCGCGTTCTATTATCCCTATTGCGGCATTCACTATCTCTTCTTGCGTAAATTTTGCTTTCGGCGGCATAACTTACTCCAATCTAAAACATTTGTTTTGCAACACTTGTTTTAATTATATGCAAAAATAAAACCGCCGTCAAGCGTTTTTATAAAAAATATTGAATTTTTATAAGGTGGAGATTCCTCGTCGGCTCACGCCTCGCTCGGAATGACAGAGATTGCCTATGCTGTATAATGTCATTTCGAACGAAGTGAGAAATCTCCACCGATTAAAGGCTAATTCGATCTGGAATTTCTTTCGTAAAAGACGCCGTCGTAGCCTTGGATAGTCTTGTCCGTTTCGGCGCGCTCGAGCCTGCATTCGCACCAAGCGCAATACTCGGGGTTTTGCTCGACGGTCAGATAATGCCTGCCCAATTTCTTAGCGGTGACTGCGGTCGAGCCGCTGCCTCCGAACGGATCGAACACGGTATCGCCAACATCCGACGACGCAAGAATAAACTTAGCGAGCAGCTTTTCGGGCTTTTGCGTGGGGTGTGCGGTATTTTCGCTCATCGACCAATAGGGCACCGTCACGTCGTCAATAAAGTTTGACGGGCAGGTATCACGGTACTTTGCACCGTTATGTTCAAACCAGTCCTTTGGTTCGCCGTCCTGCTTATAAGGCGCAAGCACTTTTCGGCGCACCTTTACCGCGTCGAGGTTGAACTTATACTGCTCGCCCACGGTGCAGAACCAGACGTCTTCCATGCCGTTTTTCCAATTCTTCGAAGCGCCTCTGCCCTTTTCCCGCTGCCAGGTAATTCGGTTTCGGACTGTGAAATATTTTTCAAGTACGGGCGCAATGACTATTCCGCTGCGCCAATCGCAACAAACGTACACCGACGCGTCGGGTTTTAATACGTGCATGTAAGCCTTAACCCAGCTTTCGGTAAACTCGCGGTAGTCGGTTTCATTCATGCGGCTGAATTTATTTTCGCCGAACGTCTTGTCCATATTG
>CAZBTB010000092.1:0-6231 GCA_964494605.1 uncultured Lachnospiraceae bacterium | reverse complement strand
AACGCCGTTTAGCCCCAAAAATATCGGAAGAACAAGTACGGATACCACCTGAAATACGAGCGTACGCATGAACGAAAGAATTGCGGACACCGCGCCGTTGTTGAGCGCGGTGAAAAACGCCGAGCCGAACACGCCTATTCCGCTTAAGATAAACGACACGACGCATATCCTGAACCCGACGAGCGTCATATTCATAAGCGCGGCGTCGTAACCGATAAACATTTTACATAACGGATAACTCAAAGCCTCGGCAAGCGCGGTCATAGTCACGCCCGCGACAGACACAAGCACGAGGCTTTTTTTGTACAGATTTTTGAGTTCGTCCGTATTCCCCGCACCGTAATGATAACTGACAATGGGCGACGAACCGATTGCATAGCCGAAGTAAATCGCCATGAAAATCATGGTTACGTAACCGATAACGCTGTACGCAGCAACGCCGTCGTCGCCCGCGATGCGCATGAGCTGAGCGTTGAACAGCATAATGACGACCGACGAAGAAATATTGCTCAGAAACTCGGACGAACCGTTTGTGCAAGCCTTAACGAACGCTCTTCCGCTCCACACGGGCTTTGTAAACCTCAGTATACTGCTGTTCTTCTTTAAGAAGTAAACGACGGGAATGGTTCCGCCCACAACCTGACTGGAAACGGTTGCGACTGCCGCGCCCACCAAGCCCCACTTAAAGCCCGCGACGAACACCGCGTCGAGAACCATGTTGGTCACGCCCGCGATAACGGTTACGATAAGCCCCAAATGCCCTTTCTCGGCAACGACGAAAAAGCTCTGAAACAAATTCTGGAGCATGAAAAAGCTCATTCCCGAAATGATTATCCTGCCGTAGATTATGCAGTAATCGAGCATTTCGCCGCTTGCGCCGAGCGCTCTTGCAATCGCGGGAACAAGCGGAAAGAACACGCCGATAAGCACAAGGCTTAATATCACCATAACTATAACGAGCATGGTGAAAAGACCTTTGGCTCGCTCATGCTCGCCCTCGCCGAAGGTTTTGGCTACGAGCGCACTTCCGCCCGTGCCTATCATAAAGCCAACCGCTCCCACTATCATAAACACGGGAAAAATAAGGTTTATGGCGGCGAGCGGCGTTTTGCCTACGAAATTGGACACGAAAAGTCCGTCCACCACCGCATAAACCATGGTGAACACCATCATAACGACGGACGGCAGCACGAACCGCAGAAGTTTTTTGTAAGTAAAATGCTCGTTTAACCCGATTTTCATAAAGCCTTTCTCTATTTCAGTTGCCCATTTTCGGCACAGTATCCCCATTCTAACCGAATAAAAATATAATGTCAAGGAAAAACCCGTGCTTTTGTCATATTATTGACATAATTCTTATCATGGGGTATAATTAGTTTTATGGAACAGGATTACGGACAGTTACAATACGAATACAGCGACGCGGTATCTTCTCTCGACATGACGAAATCTCAACGTAAACGACACTTAAAATCGTTTACGGCGATATTCATTTTGCTGTGCACGACTCTCATTGCCGTCTGGTGCGTATGGAACTTCGTACTCGACCTGAAGCTTTACACCTCTTCGTCCGTAATAAACTACTATATACCTCTCCTTATCGTGGTATTGATTATTATGCTGATTGCCGTACTGTCCGTGTTCGGTCTGTGGGGAAAATTCATGCGCGCCGTGACTAAGTTTTACCGCCCGCACGACGTCCAAGCCAGGCAAAGACTGGACGAAATAAAATCGGATCTTGACGCCGCGGACAACCGCAAGGCTACGGAAAACGCGGTTGCGATTTACGAAAACGCAATTATTATAACGGTAAAGGGCGAGAAAAAGTTTATCGACCGATCGACGCGCTACTCGGCAAAAATGACAAAACTGAGCCACGCTCTGCTTCTCTCGTTCGACGGCGAGTACACGGGAAACGTGAACGTAAACCGTCTGCTCCCCTCTTCGGACGCGTACTTAATTAAGAAAGCTCTCGGCGACAAGCTTACCGTAACGGAAGTCCCGAAAACACCTAAGCGGAAAAGAACCAAACATAAACGCGATAGAAAAGAAAAGAAGCCGCGGCGCACGTTCGATTTTTCGTTCGCCGACGTCGAAGTGGGTGCAATCGTTGCGGGCGGTATCACTATTTTGGTGGGAATAGCCGTGACGATAATAGGTTACTTTGACCTGATGAACGGCATGCCGCCTTCGGTCGGCGGATTCGTGATAATGCTCGGATTGATGTTTGTCTGCCTTGCATTTATAAACTTTGATTTAGTCCAAGTCTTTGTGATAAAAATCGCCGCCGCGGCAATGCTGATTTATATGGGCATTGTATTCTTGCTTATAATAGAGGCGGGAGTAACCGCCGCGCCCGTAACGTTTAATACTCTATTACGCCACCCGAGCATATACGGCATTGCGTGCCTGTTCTTCGTTTCGGTGGGCGTTTCTCTAATCCCGAACGCAATCAAGTCGCTAATCGAATATATAAAGTACCTGTAATCAAAAAGGTTCTCCGATAATTTCACCGAAGAACCTTTTTCTTTTGTTGAAAGTAATGCTTAGTCTTTACACGAGACAATATTATATTGTAATGCCATTCTATGATTGTGACCTGAACAATATTTCTGATTTTTATTCGGTGGAGATTTCTCACTTCGTTCGAAATGACATTACAATGTATTGGCTATCCTTTGTCATTCCGAGTGAGAGACGATTGCAATGAGTCTCGACGAGGAATCTCCACCTAATTAAATCCGCATTTCGTTTAATTCATGCAAACTGCTGTCAATGAGAACGGTCTTGACCTCGTACTTGCCGAAGGATAATTCATATTCGGCATTTTTTATTTTAAGCTTCGTAACGCTCTTCAACGGCAAATTGTTGAACAGTCTTATGATAAGTCCGTTTCCGCCGTCCGCCTTTTTCATTGCTGACAGTACGATATTCTTATTCGTCAGCTCGAAGCCGAAGTCGGATTTCGCCTTTTCGGTATGAGTCGGGAAAGCGTTCAAGGCATAAGGCTTACGCATAAACTCCGTAGCCTTTCGCTCGAGCTCGCACTCGTCTAACGCACAAATCCCGAACGAAAACCCGTGCTCGCCCTGATCCATTTTGCGCAAGTATCTGCCCTCTTCCAAAATCGGACGGTCGTATATCGGATGAGCGCAATAAGTCGTGCCGCGCACAAGCGAAAGATAAAGCTTGCCGTTTTCGAAGCTGCTGCCGTAAATACAGTTGTTTGTAACGGCAAGATACTTGTCGCCCGACTTAACCGCGACAAACCTCTGCGAAACGTTTTCGCGTCCGTCGGTAAACAATCTGTCGGTTCCGTACGGAGCCTGTCCGATAACCTCGCCCGCGTCAACAACCGGTATTTCAAGCTTTATCATTTTGTCGACGTCGCCCATGAACAGATTGACGTTGACGTCGACCGCGGGATTGTTCTTGTAAATTCTGTATTCGATCCGAGCAGACGTGTTATCCTCTTCAAACAGCGCCTCTATACCCAAATAAATATCGCCGTCTTCGATAACGGAAATTCTCGGCACGCCCGCAAACACGCCCTTAGGCGACGCGAACGGCTTGAAATATTCGCCGCTATGTCCCATGCGCTTTTGCTGCTTCTCACCCATACCCCAAGGATCGGGATTGTCGCAAAACATCATGAGGTTAAATCCGTTTTTAACGTATTCCTTGCCGTTAACACGGAAGCTTTTCAGAAGTCCCGAATTTTTGTCGATTTCGACGTGCTTAACGCCGTCGTCGTAAATAAATGCGTTCGCCTTTTCGGTCGCGCGCTTTGGGGCAAAATCCACGTATAAGCTGAACCTTGATAAAGCCAGCGGCTTGAGCTTTGCCTCGAATATGATTTTTTTGCGCCAATCCAGATTTATGTTGCTCTCTTCCTTTACCACCTGAAACCTGACGGGATTACCGCTTTCGTCGTAAAGACGGAAGCTTGCGACGTTTTCGGTGCTCCAATTCTGGTCGGCGAGCATAAACTCACACTCGACGTTTTCGGTGTATTCGTAAGGCTGAGGGTTAAAAACTATAATGGGAAACTCGCCTTTTTTCGCCCATTCCTGCTCGCGGCAAAGCGCGAAAAAGGCTCTCGTCTTTAATTGGTCTGTTATATGCAATCCGTGCTTGATATACATTAAGCCGTTGTCTTGGCCCGACTTTACGCAAGTCCCCGGCAGAATATCGTGGAACTCGGCGTTGAGTAAATCCTCCGCCGCACCGTCAAGCTCTTCGGACGGATAAGCAATAAGTCCCTTTGCGTATGCGGAAGAAAGCATAATTTCGGATAAGAACAGCTCGTTTTCCAGCCTTATATGCTCGCGCTTTATGCGCGCCATGGATGTATAGCACCCCGGCATGGAAATCCACAGCGACTCGTTAACGCGGTAGTCGGGCGCAATTTCGTCGAAGAATGCCTCGGGATACGAATGAACGTATTTTGCGTCCCCGCCGCCGTTTATAAGCTTTTCTATGTCCGACAAATCCTTTTCGGACGGTCCGCCGCCGTGATTGCCCACGCCCCACAGCACGCATACCGTGTCCTCGTCTTGCTTTGCTACGCGCTTTTCTATTTCTTCGGCGGCGTTGCCAAGAGGGGTGCTGTAGCTATCCGCCGCACGTAGCGCTTTAATCCTACTACCGTCGAACCCTTCCCACACAAACTGCGGACTTTCCAATTTCAAAAGACTGTCATTCGGTCGAACGAACAGATAACCGTTCTGCCCGCATTTTTTCATTATCTGCACAAGCCCGCGCGAATGTCCGAACGGATCTACGTTGACGGCGACGGTCGACCATACTCCGAACTTTTCGAGAAAATATTTCTTTCCCATGAGTATCTGCCGCGCGATCGATTCGCCCGACGGCATATTACAGTCGGGCTGCAAATACCACCCGCCCATTATATGCCATTTGCCCTCTTTAACCAAAGCGCGAATTTTTTCGAACAGCTCGGGATCGTACTCCTCGACGTACTTATAAACCGTGACCTCGTTGTGGCAGAATATATAATCGAACTTTTCGGCAAGCCTTACCGCCGTAGCGAACGTGGACAGCGTAGCGCTTACTCCCTCTTGCCATTCCCATTGCCACACGGGATCGATATGAGCGTTGCAAATAAGATGAACTTTTTTCATAAATATCCTCTCTCGGATTTTTTATCATTATATCACGAGTGAATAACTTTTGCAATTCTTTGCCTTACGTTAAACTTAAAACCCATAAAAAGCAACATTCGGAAAACTTTTTGTATTTTCATGACAACAATGCCATAATAAAAAACCGCTCGGCATATTCAAACTACGCCAAGCGGTTTTAATAATCACAACATTTATTTAAGAATATTT
This sequence comes from uncultured Lachnospiraceae bacterium, assembly GCA_964494605.1. Lineage (GTDB taxonomy): Bacteria > Bacillota > Clostridia > Christensenellales > Pumilibacteraceae > UBA10677. The sequence continues at coordinate 877 of CAZBTB010000092.1, read as the reverse complement.
TGAAGCTTCTTTATATCGACTCCGCGCGTATCCGTGCCGCCGTCGATTGCAAGCGAAGCGGCAACGCCCGCGGCTTCGCCTAAAGCAAAGCAGACGGACATTATGCGGAAATTCGAGTGTGCGATATGACTGCCCGAAATACAGCGGCCCGAAAGCAATAGGTTATCCAAGCCTACGGGGATCATGCAGCCGTAAGAAATATCGTAGCCCTTCGATTGCGTAAACTTATGCTGAACTCCCGTTTCGTCAAGTCCCGACCCCGTGAGATTATGCACGTCGAAATTGAAGTATGCGTCGCGGACCGCCCAATCTTCCTTTTTAGCGGCTGTCTCGATATCCTCGCGGCTGACCGCTTTTTCTCCGATAAAATGACGGGTTTCGCGCACGCCCATAAGCGACGCGGAAGTCAATATATAGCAATTTTCATAGCCGGGAGCAAACTCGCGTAAAAAGTCGCGGATTTCAAACATCTGTTTGCGGCAGATTATTTCGGCTTTGGTAAGATCCTCGACGCGCGTGCCGTCGATACCGGTCAGGTTTGTCATATTTACGGTAACCACTCCCGGGAGCGTGGTCGGATACAGCAAGACGTGTCCGAGCGGCGCAGTCATGTTTTTGCGCGCCAGGTCCTGTATCTCGCCCTTAGGCACGTCCACCGTGCTTTCGAACGAGCCGGGGAAAATCGCTCGACTGTAATCCACTCCGCCCAGCTTAAACATGAGCGTAACGGGTTGCATAAGCCCGTCGGTTTCTCTTCCCTTAAAGTACTCCGCGCCTGCCTTTTCCGCCATATCGCCGTCGCCCGTGCCGTCGATAAACATTTTCGCGGGCACGTACTCGAATCCCGACTTGGACACGATTACCGCACCCTTGACCT
>CAZBTB010000091.1:0-6316 GCA_964494605.1 uncultured Lachnospiraceae bacterium | reverse complement strand
AAGACGACTATACGATCGATATAAACGATTACGACAAAAAAAAGGGAACGGTGTTTATCGTCAATCCCAACGCGCCGACGGGCATATATTTGCCGTTCGACAAAATCAAAGAGTTAGCCGACCGCGACAAAAAACGGCTTGTGGTAGTTGACGAGGCGTACGTCGATTTCGGCGGAGAGAGCGCGGTTAAACTGTTGGACGTGTGTCATAATATCGTGGTCGTGGGCACGTTCTCTAAGTCGCGTTCGTTAGCCGGCGCAAGACTGGGCTTTGCGGTAGCGAGCAGGGAAATCATTCAAGACCTCGAGCGCGTAAGAAATTCGATTAACCCGTACAACGTAAATGCGGTAACGCAGGCTATGGGCGTTGCGGCGCTTAACGACGTTGCGTATTTCCATAAAACAAAGACGGAAATTATCGAAAACCGCGGATTTTTAACAAAGCGGCTTCGTGAGCTTGGGTTTACGGTCCTTGACAGTAAAGCCAATTTTATCTTTGCCATGCCGCCCGACCGCGACGGAAAGAAGCTATATGAAACTTTGAAGAGCGAAGACATTATAGTGCGCTATTTCGGCGCGGAACGGACGCGCGAGTTTTGTCGCATTACGGTAGGGGATAAAAAAGCCTGCCTGCGCATTGTCGAGTGCGTGAAAAAGTTTTTAATCAAGGAGAACGCAAATGAATAGGGTTGCCGAGGTTGAGAGAAATACCAACGAAACGCAGATTTACGTAGCCGTAAGACTTAACGGCACGGGAACGTACGATATTAAAACCGACTGCGGATTTTTGAACCACATGCTCGAGCTTTTCGCGCGTCACGGAAATTTCGATCTGACCGTAAAAGCCAAGGGCGACAGCGAAGTGGACTTTCACCACACGACCGAGGACGTGGGTATTGCGCTCGGCAGGGCGTTTAACGAGGCGCTCGGCGACAAGCGCGGGATCATGCGCTACGGCTCGTTCGCGCTTCCAATGGATCTGACGCTCGTGCTTGCGGCGGTGGACCTCAGCGGCAGAACGGCGCTTAACTGGAGCATGAAGATTCCCGCCGAGAAAGTAGGCGATTTCGATACCGAGCTTGCGCGCGAGTTCTGGGCGGGCTTTTCACGCGAGTGCCCGGGCGCGTATCACTTTGTGGAGCTTAACGGAGACGACAGCCACCATCTTATAGAGGCGGCGTTTAAGGGTATGGCGCGCGCACTCGCCGCGGCGGTTGCGTTCGACAAAAATAACCTCGATAAGATTCCGTCCACCAAAGGGGTGCTCAAGTGACGGGCATAATCGACTACGGCGTGGGAGATCTGTTTTCGCTTGTGTCTTCGGTCAAGAGCTTAGGCGAGGATTGCGCGGTTTCGTCGGATAAGAAAGTTCTGAGCGGCTGTGACAGGCTGATTCTTCCTGGCGTGAGTGCGTTCGGCGCGGCTGTTAAAAAGCTTAAGGACACGGGGCTGTTCGACTTTGTCAAAGACTATGGATTAAGCGGCGGCAAGCTCTTAGGCATATGTCTCGGGATGCAGCTGCTGTTCGAAAGAAGCTATGAGTTCGGCTGTCACGAGGGACTTGGACTTATCAAAGGCGAAATCGTATCGCTTAAAGCCGATTTCGAAAAAGTCGGTTGCGACTTAAAAGTTCCGCAAATCGGTTGGAACGATCTGGATATTGTAAGACCACATGCCGTTACGAAGGAAATAGGAAAGGGCGATTTCGTTTACTACGTCCATTCCTATTATGCGCCCTTCGGTGATTACACCGTGGCGCTGTCCGATTACGGCGTTCCCGTTACGGGCATTGCCGCGAACGGTAACGTAGTCGGCTGTCAGTTTCACCCCGAAAAGAGCGGCGAAGTCGGGCTGAAGATTCTGCGTGCGTTTTTGACCGATTAAAGGTGAGGGCTATGAAAATTTTTCCTGCAATAGATATATTGGGCGGCAGTGCCGTACGCCTTACCAAAGGCGATTACTCGGCGGTTAAAACCTACTCGGACGACGCCGTGGGAATTGCTCGGAGCTTTAAGGCGGCGGGTGCAAATTACCTGCACGTCGTCGATCTCGACGGCGCTAAATCGGGCAAGACCGAAAACGCCGGTCTTATCGGAAGCATTGTAAAAAGCACGGACATGTTCGTGGAAATAGGCGGCGGAATACGCGACGAGGGCAGAATAGAATACTATCTCGGCGCGGGAGCGGGTCGGGTTATCTTAGGCACCGCGGCGGTAAAGAACCCCGAGTTTTTGGCGCGGGCGGTAAAAGCTTACGGGGATAAAATCGCCGTGGGCGTGGACGTAAAGGACGGATTTGTTGCAGTGGACGGTTGGACGGAAAAGAGCGGGCTTAACGGTTACGACTTTGTAGTTAAGCTTCGCGATACGGGCGTTGCGGCGGTTATCTATACAGACATCAGCCGCGACGGAATGCTGTCGGGCACGAATATCGCGGCGTACGAAAAATTATCCGGAATCAAGGGTATCGAAATCGTGGCGTCGGGCGGCATTACGGATATAAGCGAAATAAAGAGACTGACCGAGCTTAACCTGTCGGGTGCGATTCTGGGCAAAGCGCTGTACGAAGGCCGGTTGGATCTTAAGTCGGCGCTTGCGGCGGCGAAAGGCGGTTCGGTATGCTGACGAAAAGGATCATTCCTTGCCTGGACGTTAGAGGCGGGCGAGTGGTAAAGGGCGTTAATTTCGAGGGAGTGAGCGACGTAAACGACCCTGTGGAGCTTGCTAAGGTTTACAATGCCGAGGGTGCGGACGAGCTTGTCTTTTACGATATAACCGCTTCGGTCGAGGGCAGAAGGCTGTTTACCGAGGTGCTGGAGAAAGTGGCGAGCGAAGTTTTCATTCCTCTTACCGTGGGCGGCGGAATAAACACGCTCGACGATTTCGGTATGGTCTTAGGCTCGGGCGCGGATAAAGTCAGCGTCAACTCGGGCGCAATCAAAAACCCGCGGATTATAGCAGACGCCGCCGAGCGTTACGGCAGTCAGTGCGTCGTGCTGTCGCTGGACGTCAAGCGCGTAGACGGCAGCTTCAGACTGTTCAGTCACGGCGGACGTGTGGATACGGGCATAGATGCGCTTGAGTTTGCCGCTTCGGGAGTAAAATTCGGAGCAGGCGAAATAGTACTTAACAGTATCGATACGGACGGAGTGAAAAACGGATTCGACCTTGAGATGTTAAAAGCGTTTGCTGCGGTTGTCGATGTTCCCATCGTGGCGTCGGGCGGCGCGGGCAAAATCGAAGACTTTATCGAGCTATTTAAAATCAAGGGCATAGACGCCGGACTTGCCGCAAGTATATTCCACTTCGGCGAAGTCAGGATAAGCGAGCTAAAAAGAGCTTTATATGAAAATAACGTACCCGTGAGGTTATTATGATAGATATAGACAAACTTAAATTCGACGAAAACGGACTTATTCCCTGTGTGGTTCAGGACTACGAAACCAAAAAGGTGTTGACTCTCGCGTACATGAACGCCGAGAGCATTGCAATCACGCTAGAAAAAAAACTGACTTGCTTTTTCTCGCGCTCGCGCCAAAAGCTTTGGCTTAAGGGTGAAACAAGCGGCAACTATCAGCACCTTGTTTCCCTTACCGCCGATTGCGACGGCGACGCGCTTGTTGCCGAGGTCGTAAAAGACGGTCCCGCGTGCCACACGGGCAGCGACGGGTGCTTCTTTCAGCCCGTTTTCGGCGAGCCGTCCGACTTTTCTACGGGCGAGCTTTATAAGCTACTGAAAAGCCGCAACGAGCTTAGACCCGAAAACAGTTATACGACGTACCTGTTTAATAAAGGAAAGGAAAAGATTCTGAAGAAGGTGGGCGAGGAGTGCACCGAGGTTGTTATTGCCGCAATGAAAGACGATAAGACCGAAACCGTTTTCGAGATTTCGGACTTAGCTTATCACGTGCTGGTGCTTATGGTAAACATGGGCATTACCCCAGACGAAATTATAAAAGAGCTCGGCAGTCGCCATATCGTAGACAAAAAGGTCAAACAAGAGACGCTTAAATAAAGTTGTTGAAAAATCAACTTATTTGTTGTTTTATCAACAAATCGGTTGACATGCCGTGATTAAACTAATATAATAAGACGTGACAGCTTATAAAGGAGTTTAATCATGGAAGAAGAAGTCAAGACAAAAAAGCATTTAAGCTTAGGCGTAAAAATCACCTGCATCGTGCTTGCGGTAATCGTGGGCATTATTGCGATATTCGGCATAACGTTCGCCTGCGTATGGGGCAACGAGATATCGACGGTAAACAGCTTTAAGAAGCTCAGGGACCGCAACGACGACAATAAAGAGGGCGCCGTGTACCGCATGGACGTAAAAGGCGGATTCTACTTTGATAAGTTTTTGGAGCAGGGCGGCGCGAAGAGCGACAAAGAGCTTATTAACTACATAACCAATAACATTACGCGCGGACTTATCGATATGACGATAAAGGAAACGGACATCGGCTGTTCGGCGTTTACGGCTGAGGCGGAGAACGGCGACAAGCTGTTCGGGCGTAACTACGACTTTGACAAAACCAACGTCTGCATTACGCTTTGCGACCCGGGTCAAGGCAGACACAAGTCTTTTTCGTCGGTCGACCTTAACTTTGTCGGAATGGACGTAGACAAGGACGTCGACGGACTTATGAACAAAATAACCTGTCTTGCCGCGCCCTATGCGCCGCTTGACGGAATCAACGACGCGGGAGTCAGCTGCGGAATATTCATGTCATATCAAGGCCCCGGCGAGGACGTTGCGATTGCCACCGATCAGAAGCAGGAGGGCAAAAAGGACATAACGTCTACCACTATGCTCAGAATGATTCTCGATTACGCCGACGACGTTGACGAGGCGGTGGAGCTTATCAAAGGCTACAACCTGCACGACTCGGCTAACACGTCATTCCATTACATGATCGCAGACGCTACGGGCAAGAGCGCGATATTGGAGTGGGTGCCCGCCGAAAACGCCAAGGATCTGACGGACAACGACGGTGCTAACCGTGTGCTTAAGGTTACGTACAACACCGACTCGCGGTACGACGCGGAGCGCGGCGACGCAAGCGTAAAGTATCAGTGGGTAACCAATTTCCTGATCGAGCAGAATTATTACGAGGGCACCGACGAAAGTCAGATGTACGGCAAGGACAGATACGACTTTATTTACGGCGAGCTTAACAAAGTCAAGGGCGTAGTAAAGGACGATGCGGCCGCAATGGATATTCTCGCAGGCGTGGGCAGAAGAAAGTGGAACGGCGGTTGCACGGTTCACAGCGCGGTTTACAACCTCACGAAAAAGACGGTCATGTGGGTAGCCAACGAGAAATTCACGGACAAAACCGCGGTTTATACTTACGACCTTAAGACGGGCAAGCTTGCCACACTTGCGTAAAATCTTTTGACAAACGCGGCAGGCTGTGGTATAATATTTTATATCACAACACGGAGGGAAATTTATGGATATTTTAGCGGAACTCAATATAATCGCTCAGGAGTACAGAGGCGAGGGCAATTTTAAAGAAGACGACAACTTCGACGATCTCGGTTTCGATTCGCTCGACAAGGTAGAGCTTGTCATGGCGATCGAAGAGAAGTTCGGTATTACTTTCCCCGACGATATCAAGGTCGAGACGGTAAGCGAGCTTATCGAAAAGATAAAGGAGTTAATGGCGTAATGGGTCTTATTCCCCAATCTGTCAGAACGAAAATGGACGGCATAGTCGAAGGAAACGACTATGCCGCTTTTCAACGTAAGCTTACGCCCACGGACTACGAAATAGAGGGAATACGTATTCCAAAGCTCAGAAAACTCGTTTCGTCGCTGTCGGAAGTAGAACGGCAGGAAGTGGCGGACGCAACCGAGTTTGGCTCGTTCGAAGAGGTTTTGGTGTACGGTTTTACGGTGGGCAAGTTAAAAGACAGAGAGCAGGTAAAGGATAAAGTCAAGTTTTTGTTTACGATCATGGATAATTGGGCTCACGTCGACTGCATAACAAGCTCGCTTAAGATTATCGAAAAGAACCGCGGTTATTTTCTTAAGGCGTTCGAAAGCTTAAAAGAAACCGCGGGAGAATTTACCAAGCGGTTTTTAGCCGTTATGCTCATGGATTATTATCTGACCGACGAGTACATAGAGCGCGCGCTTGAGCTTTACCGTGAAATTCCCGAGGGGCAGTATTACGTCGATATGGCTTTGGCTTGGGGATTGTCGGTTGTGCTGGTAAAATATTACGAACGCGGCGTAGAGGAGTTAAAGAGCGGCGCGTACGGCGATTTTACGCACAACAAGGCGATTCAAAAGGCGGTGGAGAGCTTTCGCTT
>CAZBTB010000090.1:0-6348 GCA_964494605.1 uncultured Lachnospiraceae bacterium | reverse complement strand
AGGCCGTTGCCACCATATCGCTCATAACGTCGCCGTCGTAGTTCTTCAGCGCCCAGATAAAACCGCCCTCGCTTCGCATAATACGCGCCACCGAGTCGTCGATAAGTGTATAATCGTAGCTAATGCCGGCTTTCTCGAACTTCGTCTTATATTCCGTATCGAAAACCTCACGGAAAATATCCTTGAATCTATGGTCGTAAGTTTTGCTTATCGTATCTTTTGTCGCAAACCAAACGTCCTGTTTGGTGTCGAGTGCGTAATTAAAGCATGAACGAGCAAAGCTCGTTATCGACGCGTCGAGGTTATGAATACCCTGCACCACGCCCGCGCCCGAAAAATCGGCAATCTTTTTGCGCTCGACCCGCCCGTCGTCGTAGGTGACGACAATTTCCGCCGTAGCCTTGCCGTCTACGCGCAGTTCGGAGTTTTTGTAAACGTCACCATATGCGTGGCGAGCAATGGTAATGGGCTTAGTCCACCCGGGAACGTACGGCTTAATTCCTTTTGCCAATATGGGAGCGCGGAAAACCGTGCCGTCGAGCGCCGCACGGATTGTGCCGTTGGGGGACAACCACATCTTTGATAAGCCGTATTCCTCCACTCTCTGCGCGTTGGGCGTGATCGTCGCGCACTTAACGCCCACATGATATTTCTTTATCGCTTCCGCCGCGTCAAGCGTAACCTTATCGGCGGTTTTTTCTCGGTTCTTCAGTCCCAAATCGTAAAACTCGGTATTAAGCTCGACGTGCGGCTCAATCAGTATTTCCTTTATCCAATCCCAAATGACTCGCGTCATTTCGTCGCCCTGCATTTCGACAATAGGCGTTTTGTAAGTAATCTTAGCCATGGCAATCTCCTTAAAAGAAGAATACCACAAAACCCGAAATAAGTCAAATACTTTCGTCTAGTAAAGTGCTATTATCTTTTGCCGTGCGCGGTAGGGCTCTTGTATCTGTACTTGAGCTTTTCGGACGATTCGTATTCTTCGATTGCGATTTTAAGCAGCAGCTCGAGCGTAGACGAACTTCCCTCGCCGCCCTTTGCGCTTCCCTTGCTTTTATTCGGCTCGGTTTCGCTCAGCTCGGACAGCGTAGGATAAAGCTCAAGCTCGGGCGTTTTCGGAAAAAGATACAAAGCAAGCGACCCGGGAATTGTGTTGATTTCGTTGACGAACAATTCTCCGCTTGCGTCGTCAAACAAAAAGTCCACGCGCGCTATTCCCGCCGCGCCGAGCGTCCGAAACGCTTCGGCGGCAAACGTTCTGACCGCTTCTCGTAGCTCAATCGGAATATCCGCGGGAAACTGCCTTCCGCTCTCCTCGCCCTTAAATCCGCCGCGCTCGTACTTATCGGCATACGACAAAATTTCTCCCGCTCCGAGCGGACGCTCCACTTCGGACTCGGCTAGCCGATTTCCCCTGCCGATAACGGCACAGTTAAGCTCGGTAAAATGCTCGAGCGCATGCTCTATCACAACGGCGTTGTCCCACTCGAACGCCACGTTGAGCGCGGTTATAAGCTCACGGAAATCGTGCGCCACCGAAATGCCTATGCTGCTGCCTAAGTTCGCAGGCTTAACGATAAGCGGAAACTCCAACAGCTTAGCTCGGTCGATAAGCGCAGGCAAAGCGTTTTCGTACTCGTCGCGCTCGGCCTCGATATACGGAAGAATAGGCAGTCTAGCCGCCGACAGCAAACGTTTCATCACGCCCTTGTTAAGTCCCGCCGAGCTTGCTCCCACTCCGCTGCCCGTAAACGGAACGCCCGACAGCTTAAGTAACCCCTGCAGCGTTCCGTCCTCGCCGTTAAGCCCGTGGTTGCATAGTAGCGCAACGTCGATTTTCTTATAACGCCGCCCGCGCCCGACGTACAAAAATTTGTCGTTAGGCTTCATAAACGCGACTTTCCCCGCCGGCGCGCCTTTTTTATAATTCGCGATTATATCATACTTTTTCGGTACGATCCAGGTTCCTTTTCTATCTATGTAAACGGGCACAACCTCATGCCCCGACAGCGACTTAGCCGCCTGTATACCCGTGATAATGCTGACGTCATGCTCGCATGAACGACCGCCGTAAAACACCGCTACTATCATATATCGACCTCCCGACTACATCAATATATGAAAAAACTCCCGTATGTGTTACGGGAGTAAGTATTATACCTAATCAATGGAGATTCATCGTCGGCTTACGCCTCACTCTGAATGACAAATGAAACCCATGCCCTTTAATGTCATTCCGAAACGAAGTGAGGAATCTCCACCTTATTCAATCTTTCAGTTCGGGGAAACGCGTGCAAAGCAATTCGAAAATCTCTTCCGCCGCTTTGGTGGGTCCGTAGTTATCGCGGTGCGCCTCGGCGGCTTTTTTCAAAGGCTCGAGCTCTTCGGGATGCGCCATAAACTGCTCTATCCGTTCCACAACCTTTTTAGGCTCGAAAATCTTCTCGGCGCATTTTAACGTCTTTATATAATAATTACCTATAAATTTCTCGATTTCGGTCGCAAACTTCGTGATTATCGACGGAACGCCGAAGAACGTAGGCTCTGCTATCATGTTTCCGCTTTTGCCGCAAAATAAATCGGATGCGGCAAATATGGGAAAAATGTGCTCGGTAAGTCCCTGCGGCTTAAAAACGGTGTTGCCCTTTGACTTAAGCGTAAGAAAGTATTCGTAAAGCGCCTTGTTCTTTCCGCAAACGGGAACGAGATTGACAGGCATGTCGCGCTCTAAAATCAATTCGCAGATTTTCTGCATTTTACCTATTCCGTAGCCCCCCTCGGCTAGCGAAACGGTAAACTTCTCTTCGTCTAGTCCCAAAAACCTACGGTTTTCCGCTTTATCATTTGTCACTTCGTACGCTTCTTTTCTTATCAAAAAAGGCACAAGCTTGACATTGTCCTTGTTAAAACGGTGCTTATGCATTTTAAGCGCTCGTTCGTAACCGGTGGACATAGACAGCAGAACAAGGTCGCTTCGGAATCTGAAGAGCGTGTTTACGTGCGCATCGGGAACGTAAACGGCGGTAAGCGGCTTGGGATTACTCAGCTCCGCATAATAATTGGTTGCCCAGTGCGTGCTTACGACAAGATCGGGCTGCAGTTCCTCCATGTGCTTGATTCCGACAGGCTTCGCCCCTTTACCCCAATAGTTCATTGCGCCCCAGGTGGATAGCCTAACGCCCCAAAAATCCATGGAAAGCGTAGAAAACCAACCGTAGAACGGGTGACGGTTATGCTTGACAACCTCTTGCGACAAACGTTTTTCGTAAGACACAAGCTTAGGTTCGTTACTCTCTGTAAAGAATTGGCTTCTGACAATTTCCACGCGATCGCCGTACAACCGCTCGAATTCGTCCGCGATGCTGTTGAGCGGCATTATATGCCCCAGCCCTGCTTCGGTATACGGAAATATTACTCTCGGTTTTTTCATAGCATACGCCTCACTGGATTTTCTTAAGGCTCTAAATCATTCTTTTTTTATATTTTTTGACAAATTAACTGTAAACAATGCTTCCTTTTCAGAAACGCACAGTACAACCGTGTAATATATAAGAAAATGTGCAAAGAAGAAAATCGGATCGAACAGTCCCATAAGCACAAACGCTAAAACAGACACGCCCATAAACGTACGTGCGAGCGTGGGTTTTACCACGTAAAGCCTGACCGTTTCGTAGCGGTGATACAGACATGCGGCAAGTCCGACTATGCCGCAGCTTCCCATCATTTGAAAAACCGTATTGTGCGCAAGTAAACTGGTATTTGTACTCGCATTGAAAAACTCAAAGCCTTTGCCGAACAGAGGATATTCTTTGAACCATCCGATATACCTCTTCCACAGTCCGAACCGTCCGCGGTCTCTCAGCATAGCGTCGGTAAAGAACACAAACAAATTGTCAACCTTATCGGTTCTAAACTGTAATATGAGCAAGACTGTCACGACTATAAGCACAACGCCCGCCGAAATACTCACTCCCAGACGGTTTTTTCCTTTGATTGTACAAACGACTGTACCCAGGATAAACAGCGGCACTCCGAACAAAAGCGCATTACGGCTGAGTGTAAAGTACACGGCAATCATCACCACGACAACAAGTTCGTAATAAAGCCAACCGTGTTTTTCGGTAAACGCCAGATAAAATATAGGCGGCAACAAAAATATCATCAGCTCGCCTACGGAATTGCTTACGCCCCACCCTAAGATTATTTTGTCCTTCCATGCCGAGTCAAGCGGCATACCGGGCTGATACTTTGTTACATAACAGCTGATAAGTTCGAGTACGATAACGCCGGCGGCAACGGCGGCAGTCTTAGCCAAATACTTTATACTGTCGTCACGGTGCGTAAGCGTTGCCGAGAAAAACATATATATGATAAGTCCCGTAAACACAAGCGAAACAGCCAGAAGCAAGCTGACCTTAACGTCGTGTTCGCTGAAAAGCCCGCCCAACAGCAAGCTTGCCGCGAGCACGGCAAAACCTATAATAAGCGGAGATTTCTTAAACATCTCGCCCGCCTTCTTTTCGACGTACAATCTGACGAGAGCGGCCAATACGATTAAAAATATAAACACGGCAATCGGTATTATTACTTGCAACGAAAAATACCTGATGCCGACGTCAAGCGCAGTCGGTTGCGGAGCCATTACAAGCGAAAGCAAGAACAACGGCGGCAACGCAGAGCGCGTATCGGCCGAAAACAGATTAGTAAAGCACAGACAAACCGCAAACACGGCAAATCCGTAAATCTCCAGTCTTAATATATGTACCAATACCGTAATCAAGCCCAAAACAAGCGGATAAAACGCTCCGTCCTGGAACTTACAGATTGCTTTGATTATTCGGTTTTCTCTCCATTTAAGCAACATTACTCAATCAAACACCTAAAAACAAGAATATAAAGGTAAGCACGGCAACAACGAACAAATACAGTCCGAACCACTTATAATTCGCCTTTGCTATAACCTTAAGCATAAGCTTTATCGCCAGCAGTCCGCTGACAAAGCTGACCGCCATTCCCACGAAAATATTAAGCCAATCGACAACGGCGAAATCCACCTTAACGAGCTCCAGCACCGCCGAGCCCAATATCACGGGTATACTCATAAAAAATGAAAACTTCGCAACCTCGGTCCGCTCGGTCTTTGCCGCAACTCCGCCGAAAATGGTGCTTCCGCTCCTCGATATTCCGGGGAACACGCCCACGCCTTGCATAAGTCCCATAAACACCGCCGTTTTAAGCCCCAACGGCTTGACCTCTTTCGTACGCTTGCTTATAAACTCGGTCGCGCACATAAGCGCTGCGGTCGCAAGAAAGAAAAAGCAAAGATATTTTCCGCTTTGAAAAACGCCGTCGATAAGGTCGCTCGCAAACAATCCGACTATAACCGCCGGCACGGATGCCAGAATAATAAGGCCTATAGTCTTAAACGGCGGCTTAAATAGTGCAATAAGGTCTTTGAAAAACACCGTGAATATTGCGAACAGCGTGCCGACGTGCAACATAACGTCGAACATGAGATATTCGCCCTCTATGCCCAAAAGCTGCCGCACCAAAATCAAGTGACCGCTGCTTGAGATAGGCAAAAACTCGGCAATTCCCTGTATAAGTCCCAAAATTATAGCTTGCCAAACGTTCATTATTTCTTACTTATTCTCCGTGGACTGCGACTCATCGGCGCTCTTCGCCTTTTGCTCGGCTTTGCTCTTCTCGCGGTACTCGCTGGGCACAATCTTGAATATCATTTCGGTCGTACCCTCAACGTCCTCGCTAAACGCCAACTTTTCGAGCTGAGCGAGCTTACTGTCGAACTTGCGTCTGTCAAGATTTTCGAGCTTATTGACAAATACGCCCTCATGTAGCGTCGTATCCACCGCTTCGGTATCGTATCTTAATTCCTCGAACATCTTTTCGCCCGGTCGCAGGCCCGTAATCTGTATCTGAATGTCCTGCTCGGGAACAAGTCCGTTAATTCGTATAAGGTCGCACGCAAGGTCGTATATATACACCGGCTCACCCATATCGAGCACAAAAATTTCGCCGTTGTCGGCAAACGCACCCGTCTGCAGAACAAGTCTTACAGCTTCGGGTATGGACATAAAGTAGCGCTTGATATAGCGGTCGGTCAAAGTAATGGGACCGCCCTCTTTAATCTGTTTTAAAAATACGGGAATAACGCTGCCGTTAGAACCGAGAACGTTGCCGAAGCGCACCGCCGCCATCTTCATCTTCATAAACTTGCCGCGCGTTTCGATTACCATTTCGGCTATACGCTTGCTCGCGCCCATGATATTGGACGGATTTACCGCCTTATCGGTGGAAATGAGAACGAACTTCTGTACTCCCGCC
>CAZBTB010000089.1:0-6409 GCA_964494605.1 uncultured Lachnospiraceae bacterium | reverse complement strand
GACAGGTTCAACGACCGCAGGTTTCCGAACATCGGAATACGTATCGCTCTGTCGTAATCGGCAAATATGAGCGGTTCGGGAAGTCCCTTCGTTTCCTTGCCGAACAGTAAAAACGCACCGTCGGGGAAATGCACGTCTGTATAGCTCTTATCCGCCTTAGTCGTGGCGTAAAAGAACGTTCCGCCCGCATTCGTCTTAAAGAACTCGTCGAGATTTTCATAGTAGACGATTTCTACTTTGTCCCAATAATCCAATCCCGCCCGCTTTAACGCCTTTTCCGAAACGTCGAAGCCCAAGGGTTTTACCAGATGTAACCGCGTGTTTGTACAAGCACACGTCCGGGCTATATTGCCCGTATTCTGCGGTATTTCGGGTTCTACAAGTACAACGTTAAGCATTACAGAACGCTTGTGGTTATACTGCCGGCAAAATGGTTGAATGTCCTGACTGCTTTGGGCGTGTCTTTACCCTCGCCCCACGGGTCGAGCATAACCTCCTCAAGCTCGGGAATTCTGTCGAGCTTACCTGCGGCAAACTTCTCCAATCTTGCAATGCAGTGCTCTACGCGCTTGATAAGACCGCCGATACGGTAATCCTGAACTTCGAAACCGAAAGGCTTATTCTCTTTCGCCCACTGTTCCTCGAACGCGTCGTAGAAGGCATTCAGCTTCTTTAAAAGCGGATTATAATGCGATCCCAAAAGCGTCTTGATTGCCTTGGGGTCACGGGTCTTGTACGCATTGCGCGTCATAACGCCCAACTCGTACTTTAACAGTAAAACCTCTGCCAAAGCACGCTGAGTTGCAAAGATATAAGCATATCTGCCCGCGTTCTTTTCAACCGCTTTAAGAGCCTTGGCATACTCTTCGTAAACCGCACCGTCGCCCTCTTTAACGTGGTAATCGAAAAGTCCGCCGATACAGTCGTTATAAAGCATATATTTAGAGGGATTGTTCTGATTGGGCTCTGCGTATTTATCGATAACGTTGACCGCCTCGATCAGCATGAACTGATCGAGCTCGATATCGGTAAGCGCCAGGAACGCCGCTTTTTGGGTTTCCTCGTCGCGGTGACCGTAAGCACGCTCCGCCGTATAGCTCAGCGTGGGCAGAACCGCAAGATCGGAGCACTCCGCACCGTTATCGCCCCACATAGTCATGAGTACTTTCTTTACACCCTTATCTGCGCACTCGTCAAGCGCGATTTCGGTGGACCTGATTGCAAACTTATTGCAGGGCGCAAAGCCGTGCCACATCCAAGCGCCGCCGCCGAACACCACGTCGCGGTTAAACGACTGATGATGATCGATCATGGCGTCGTACATCTCTCTGTCGATATTGTAGTAATCCCAATAAACAAGCGAAAGGTTCTCGGGAACGAGCTTTTTGACCTCGTCGGGAATCTGCTTGTCGGCTTTCATGTAGTAACCGCCGTTGTTGACAAGACGGAAGAACATGTCGCTCCACATCATGGGCTTATAACCGTACTTGTCGGCAATCTCGCAAACGCGTTTAAGATGCTTAAGCATAAGCTCGCTGCGGTTCTCGACCGAACCGTGCTTATCTTCGTACACGCCGCGCCCGAGCATGTGCGCCTCGTCCATGCCGATATGGATCTTGCGCGAACGAACGTTCTTGCTCATTGCCGCAAACATGTGATCGATAAACTCGTAGGTCTTTTCTTCCTCAACAAGCAAAATATCGGCAGTATCGTTAACGTCAAAATACGGCTTCCAGCGGAAAATCTGATTTAAATGCGCAAGCGTCTGAATGCAGGGCACCAGCTCGATACCGAAACGCGCCGAATAATCGTCGATATACTTCAATTCCTGCGCGGTATATCTTCCGCGCATATAGCCGAAATACGGCTCTTCCTCTATTTCGTAAGTCTCTTCGGTGTAAAGCTGAAGCTGGTTGTATCCCATAAGCGCAAGATTGCGGATTACTTCTTTAAGGTGCTCCACCGAACGAACGGCATTTCTCGAGCAATCGAGCATAATGCCGAGCTCTTCGAGGATAAACTGCTCGCTTACCTCGAAGCCCTTCTTGTTAAAATTCTGTTTAGCAAGCTTTAAGCCGCGGAAATATTGGTTAAGCGTAGGATATACGATATTTATCGCTTTCCCGTCGAACGCTACGCTCAAAACGTCGCCCTCTTCGGCGTGCAATTCAATGCCGTTTGCGTCTAGAACAAAATCAAGCTGCTCGGCGACCTCGCTCGTACACTCTCTCAGATGATCGGGAAGTCTACTTATATTTACTTTCATTTCACCCTCCGTTATTGGGAAAATTTTACTTCTATTATTGTAACAGAATAAAACAAAATCGGCAAGCAAAAACGGGGTCATAATTCATAAAAATATAATCTTTATAAAGCATATTTTCTTGTTTTTTACAATAAAAATAACTATGACATATCTCGACGCTTTTCTCCTCGGAATTATCCAGGGCTTAACGGAATTTCTACCCGTGTCCAGCAGCGGACACCTGGTGCTGTACTCCAGAATTACGGGTGCGCAGTCCTCACTGTTTTTTGACCTCATACTTCACCTCGGCTCGCTCGCCGCTGTAATCATAGTCTATTTTAAAGAAATATCTCAGTTAGTAAAACACCCGTTAAGTAAACGTGCACGCATGCTTATGCTCTCTACCGTCATTTCGGCGGCAGTCGTATTCTTATTAAAGGATATAGTCGACTCTACCTTTGACGGTTCGCTACTGCCCGTATTTTTCCTTTTAACCGCAATTATTCTCACTGTCGGCACGTACTTGCCGCGAAAGCAACAACAAAAAGAAGTGGGAGCACTCGATGCAATAATTATCGGAGCCGCTCAGGGCTTTGCCGCCTTCCCCGGACTGTCCCGCAGCGGTCTTACCGTCTCGACCGGCAGCCTGTTAGGCGTAGAAAAATCCCAAAACGCATCCTATTGCTTTATTCTTTCTATCCCCATAATAATAGGCTCGGCAATCGTCGAATCGATCGGCGGCGCTTTCGATCCCGTCCCCTTCGGCTGTCTTGCCGTCGGTTTCGTCGCCGCATTTATCTCGGGACTACTCGCCCTAAAACTAATCAAAAAAGTATTCCTCAATAACCGTTTCGACGTATTTGCCGGCTACCTCGTCGTTCTGTCCATCTTCTTAACCGTCAACGACCTATGGCTGCATTTGTTTTAAGTTAACGGCAGTCGAACTCCATAAGTCGTCGGCTACGGCTTATGCGTTTGACTATCGTTAATTTAATCGCATAAAATCAAATAACTTTGTACACACTAATCGTAAACAAAAGGAGATTTACGATGGCTACAAAAGCAATACAGCAGCACAAACAACAGAATTCGGCAATGATGAACTTCCTTTACGGAGTACTTGCCGGAGGAATAGTACTGGGATTAGGATACTTATTCGGATTCTTAGGCGGCTCCCACGAAGGTTACTCGGGGCTTGTTCGCCCGCCCTTCATGCCGCCGGATATTACGTTTTCAATCGTCTGGCCGATACTTTACTTTATGATGGGCATCTCGTTCTACCTGACGCTTGCAGCGACGCCCGTTATACGCGAAAATAAAGCAATAAGAATTACGTCAATCGTTCTGTTCTGCATCCAGCTCGCGGTAAATTTATCCTACCCATTTATATTCTTTATGGCGGATATGTACTTTTTCGCGTTTATATGGTTGGCAATTCTCGACGCGCTTGTAACCGCGCTTATTATCCTCAACTTCAGAATCAACGTCTGGTCGGCTATTCTTTTGATACCATATCTAGCGTGGGACGTATTCGCAACCGTTCTCAACATCATGATTGCAGTATATAACTGATATCATAACGTAAAAAAGTTGAGATTCCTCGTCGGCTCGATCCTCACTCGGAATGACATTTCAAAATTAAAACGTCTCGGATAAATAGTAAGCTCTACTATCAACCCGAGACGTTTATTCTTTTTTGTCATTTCGCTAGCCGAGCGAAGCGAACGCCACGAAGTAACGCGTAGCGGAGAAATCTCCACCTATAAAAAGCAAATAATTACAACTTAACGGTAACGCTGTTTTTGCGCTGTTCGCTCAGCGGAAGAACAAGCGTTTTCGTTTTGCCGTTCGCAGTTACGGTCACCTCGTAATCGCCGAAGAATCCGCGGAAATGCGCCTTTCCGTCAATGTCGGTCGTGCACTCGGCTTTTGTGCGCCACTTCTTTCCGAACAGGTTTTTAAGAGTGTTAAACGCTTTTTTCTTACTCAGGTCGAAATTCATAAGTCCGCCGTAGTAAACGTTTTCCCCCTTTTTCATATCGCCCTGCTCGGCGCCGAAAGCATAACCGTCAACGAGATTCCAATAAATAACGGCTTCCATATTCGGGTGCGAGAAAAATACGGTATACAGCTTTTCGATGAGCTCGGCTTGAATAGCCTCGTCCTCTTCGCTACCCGAGTATGCCGGAATAGTCATTTCAGTAATCTGCAGTTTCTTACCGAACTGCGCATACTTATCCATAACCCTATACAAATGCTCGGGATTGTATAAAAACTCTGCGCGATTCGCTTCAGCTTCTAACGGGAAAAAGCTATGGAACTGCATTCCTATGCTGTCAAGATGCACGCATGGGTTGCGTAGCAGTCTTTCAATCTCCATATAATAGGAGCTACGGTTACCGAAGTACTGTTCGAATGCACCCCATTCGTTTATAATAAGGTGATTGTTATGGAAATATTTATCGGCAGTCAAAAAGCTCCATTCGACAAAATCATCTTCCCAATAAAACTTAGAAACGCTCGGTTCGCCTATCCACCAAAACACCTCGTTGATGACTTCCCAGGACGGGATAACGTCCGAATAACGCTCCGATAACTCCTTGAACCTCTTTTCGAGCGCACGCTTACATGTCGTAACGTCGGCGTCTCGTATCCAATCGGGACAGAAATGGTCGTAGTTAAGGCAGTGCACTTTGGGCTCGATTCCGTTCTCTTTACAGTAATCAACGCACAGATCGGTCGCGGGACGGCGGTAAATCTTGGGACTGTCTTTAGCAAACCTCGGCTTACCTTGCTCGGGCTCCAGCGTGTCCCAATAAAAAGGTATGGTAGCAAGGTTAAAAATTTCGGGAAAGCTCTTTTTGTAAATATCGTTCTTTTCCTTGGTTTCCAGCTCGTCGAGCATAAAAATATTCGCGCCGTACTTAAACTCGTGATTGAGCTGCTTGGCGGTAATGTGCGCGTTTTCGATAGGTTTGCCCTTTTCGTCCGTTACCGAAATAACCGCTTTACCCTTGCGGTACGTCTCGATATTGTTCTTGACCGTGGTGTCCATAAAATCATGGTTTGCGTCAAAATACTTTAACGCGGTTTTGCGTCTGTCTTCCATAAATTCCTCCTAAATTAGGTATAGTATAATTTTAGCACACTTCTATAGCAAAAACAACCTACTTTTCGATACAATAGGTTGACAAAACGAAACTAAAATGGTATATTATTGGCAAATACGGGAGAAATCAGTGTGATTTTCAATAAAGACAGTTTATCATTTATATATTTCGAAACCTTTGAAATCATCCAAGGCAATAGCATGACCCTTAACCACGACCGCCACTTCGACGCGCTGTCTTTTCGTTTTGACGCCGATACGGTTATAAGCGCAAAAAATAAGAACGTCACGCTAAAAAGCAACTACGTAACCTATTTCCCCGAGAATTTCGACTATACACGCATATCAAAAACCGACCACGTAATTGTAGTCCATTTCAAAAGCTTGAATTATCATGCTCGGGAACTTGAATTCTTCTGCCCTGACAATCCCGAAAAGTATCGGGAACTGTTCATTAAATTACTTGAAACAGACAAAGCGCGAGCACCCGGATATAAGCATGACTGCGCGGCAATATTAAGCTCGATATTTGCCGAGCTGTACCGCGACAGTCACGTTGCATTAGGCGGCAGTCCGCTTATCGAACGCGGCACAGAGTATCTTGCGCAAAACTTTACCGACCCTACCGTTTCAATCGATACCGCCGCAGACTTGTCCGATATAAGCACAGTTTACTTCAGAAAACTGTTTAAGGACAAGTTCGGTATTGCTCCTAAGCAGTATATTCTTAATAAGCGCATCGAATACGCCGCCGACCTGATCAGCTCGGGACTGTACACTCTTAACGAAATAGCCGAAAAATGCGGCTTTAACGACTACAAATATTTTCTTGTGACGTTTAAGAAGTTTATGCACGTAACGCCTACTCATTACCATTACAACTTTAACAAACGATAGCCCTGCATAGGCTACCACTGTCTTTTCGCGCGCTACAATATTTTTGTCATACCGCTTAGCCGAGCGCGTAAGCGCGAACGCCACGAAGTATCGAGGCGCGAGCCGACGAGGAATCTCCACCATATAGAAACAAGAAAAAAGGTTCACCCTATTAAAGG
>CAZBTB010000088.1:0-6417 GCA_964494605.1 uncultured Lachnospiraceae bacterium | reverse complement strand
TCGTTTGCATCCTCTTCAACCGTTGCCGAGTAGACTGCGGTATAGCCCTTGAATAGCGGAGTTTTGCCGTTCACTTTAAAGCTGTACACTCCCGCCTCGATTGCCACCGATACGGAATTATACTGAGCCTCGCTCATCTGGCTCGCCATAAAACGGTCGTAAATTAGTTTATATAACTTATAGTGATATTTGTTAAGCGAATCTTTTAAGCTTTCGGGCGTGCGTGCAAGCGTAATCGGTCTTATTGCTTCGTGGGCGTCCTGAGCCGACTTTTTAGATGCGTAAACATTGGGCTTTTCGGGAATATAATCCTTGCCGAATTTCTCTGCAATAAACTCACGCGCCGCTTTTGCCGCGTCCGGCGAAACACGCGTTGAGTCCGTTCTTATATAGGTAATTAATGCTATTTTGCCTTCGCCCTTAATTTCAACGCCTTCATAAAGCGCCTGAGCCGCGCTCGAGGTCTGTTGCAAAGTCATTCCGAGTTTATTAAGCGCATCTTGCTGCATGGAGCTTGTAATAAAAGGCGCGGGAGCGTGCGACTTCGTGACCGACTTCTTAACTTTTTTAACTACAAAATCCTTATCGGCAAGGTGAGCAATCACCTCGTCAACTTCTTCTTTGGACTTAAGCGTTATTTTCTTTTTGTTCTTATTGGCAAGCGTCAGCTTGATTTTAACGTTGTCATTGTTTTTGACTATCGAGAAAAACGTCCAATACTCTTCGGGAATAAAGTTGCGGATTTCGCGTTCACGTTCGACAATCAGGCGCAAAGTAACCGACTGAACGCGTCCGGCGGACAGATTGCTCTGTATCTTTTTGCACAAAACGGGCGAAAGCTTGTAACCCACCAATCTGTCAAGCACGCGGCGAGCTTGCTGAGCGTCAACAAGATTCAGATTGATTTCGCGCGGATGCGATAAACCGTTCTGAACTGCTTTTTGAGAAATTTCGTTAAATTCGACACGAACATTATCTTTTTCGCTCAACCCCAGCACATTTGCGATATGCCATGAAATTGCTTCACCTTCACGGTCCGGGTCGGTCGCAAGGTAAATTTCTTCCGCTTTTTCCGCCAGCTTTTTAAGCTCGTCGACGGTTTCGTGCTTGTCAGGCATAATTTCGTAACGCGGCTCGAAATTATTCTTAACGTTTACCGCAAGTGACTTTGCCGGCAAGTCCCTGATATGTCCTTTAGTTGCGAAAACTTTAAATCCTTTACCGAGATACTTTTCAACTGTCTTTACTTTACCTGCACCCTCTATAACTACAAGCTTCACTTAAACACTCCACTATTCCGAATTTATTTAGCGATTTTAATAGCAAATACATTTGCGCTCTGACGCACGATTAAGTCGTTAAACTCCATATCAAGCAATTTAGATGACAGTTCCGTCATATCCAAGCCGCTTAATTGGATCAATTCGTCAAACGTTTTTTCGCCGTCACTCAAAAGACTATATAACTTTTTTTGATCTTTGTCAACAATTATTTCGTCTTTTTCATTGATTTTAGTCGGTTTAATGGATAAATATTCCAAAATATCCATTCCGTTACGGATAAAATCAGCGCCTTCATACAGTAAATCGTTACTGCCTTTAGACCTTGAAGACGTAAGATTACCGGGTATCGCAAAAACCTCACGGTTCTGTTCGAGCGCCAATCTCGCTGTAATCAGAGCACCGCTCTTTTCACCCGCTTCGATTACCGCAACGCCGCGGCTAAGTCCGCTTATCAGTCTGTTACGCTCCGGAAACGTAAATTTCGTCGCGTCGGCGTTCGGCTTATATTCGGAAATAACAAGTCCGCCGTTTTCGATAATTCTATCGAAAAGCTTTTGATTACCGACAGGCGTTATTTTATTTAATCCGCTACCTAAGACCGCAATCGTCTTTCCGCCTGCGTCCAATGCCGCAGTATGCGCGTAAGTATCGATGCCCGTTGCCAAACCGCTCACGACCGTTACGCCGTTTTCGGCTAATTCACCGGCTACAACTTTTGCCATTTCCTTGCCGTAAACGGTTGCCGCACGAGTTCCGACCACCGCAACGCACGTTGTGGAAAACACCTCGATATCACCGCGGTAATACAGCACAAGCGGTGCACCGACTTCAGGTTCGAGCAATAGCTTGGGATATAAAGGATTAAGTATGGTTATAACCGAGATATTGTCCGCTCGCAATCCTTCAAGATTTTTATCAATATAACTTTTATCGCGGTAGCGACTTAGCTCGTTAAATGCTCCGTCGCCTACAAAGTTCCTGATTCGCTCTGTATCGGAAACAAAATTCTCCCATAAAGCAGTCGGTGAACCGTAGACCTTAATAAGTTCGGCTTGCTTGCGTACAGAAATTCTGGGCAAGCTCAGCCAATAAAGAATTTTACTTTCCGAAATCTTTCCCATCAGCTCAAATAATCCCTATCCATACTGCGGTAGTTAAGAGCTTCGCTTATATGTCCGGCGTTTATATTTTCTTCGCCCGCCAAATCCGCAATCGTACGCGCAACCTTCAAAATTCTCGTATAAGCGCGCGCCGAAAGCTTAAGCTTATCGAAAGCTTGTCTCAGCAGTCTTTCACAGGTCTCGTCCAACTTACAGTAAGTCCTTATCATCTGCGAATTCATTTTCGAATTGCTGTAAACGCCCGTTCCTTCGTAACGGGTAAGCTGAATTTCACGCGCCTTATTAACACGCGCTCTTACCGCCTCCGAGCTTTCGGCAAGCGTTTCGTTGGTCAAATCGTCATAAGTGACGTTTTCAACCGAAATATGTAGATCTATCCTATCCATTAACGGACCGGAAACTCTGGATAAATATTTGTTGATTTGTGTCGGCGTACACGAACACTCGTGCGTCTTAGAACCGTAATAACCGCACGGACATGGGTTCATGCTCGCAACCAACATAAAATCGGCGGGATACTCCACCGTTCTTGCCGCACGCGACACTGTGATTACACCGTCCTCAAGCGGCTGACGCAAAATCTCCAAGCAGGACCGCGGATATTCGGGCATCTCATCCATAAATAAAACGCCGTTATGCGCAAGGCTGATTTCGCCCGGTTTCGCGTTTGTACCTCCGCCGGTCAACGCCACTCTACTGACCGTATGGTGCGGCGACCGAAAAGGTCTTGTAAAAACAAGTCCTTCCTCTTCGTTAAGCACACCGCTTACGCTGTGTATTTTTGTAGTCTCGAGCGCTTCCGAAACCGTAAAATCGGGCAAAATCGAAGGAATACACTTAGCAAGCATGGTTTTACCTGCACCCGGCGGTCCGATTAACAAAACGTTATGCCCGCCGGCCGCCGCAATCTCGAGGGCGCGTTTAGCCACAAACTGACCTTTGACGTATTTTAAATCCTCTTTGTATTTATTTCCCACGTTAAGCATAATCTTTTGCGCAGGAACAGGCTCAGCCAACAGCTTTCCCGTCAGAAACTCGACAACCTGAGTCAATCTTTCGAATGCAAAAACATGCACTCCGTCTATATAGCTTGCCTCTTTAGCATTGGAAATCGGCGCTATAATCTTGGTAAAACCTCGATTGCGCGCAGATATAAGAATGGGCATAAGTCCGTCAACGTGTCTGAGTTTGCCGTCAAGCGACAGTTCGCCTAAGAAAATATAATCGGAAATAGCCGCACTTTCGATCTGTTCGGTTGCAAACATAATTCCGATTGCAATGCCGAGGTCGTACATGGTGCCCTCTTTTTTGACCGACGCCGGAGCAAGATTTAGAGTTATATGCTTGGGCGGCAATTTATAGCCGCTGTTTTTAATCGCACTGCGTACACGCTCTTTCGACTCTTTAACGGCGGTATCGGCAAGTCCTACAATGTCTATCCCCGGTAATCCGTTGTTGATATCGATTTCGAGCTGAACCTCATAGCCCTCTATTCCCTGAAGTCCGTAGGAATTGATTTTGGCAAGCATAGCAACTCCTTACTTAAACAAATACTTGATTCCTTCGAAATAACCTACGTCCGTCTTTCCGTTCATAAGTTTACGGTTGTTGCTCATGGTTATATCGAAAGTAACAAGCGTCATATACAAATGCGCCGCAACCGAAATAACCGAACAAATAATCAACACGACAAGCGGGAAACCTTCGGTCATTTCCACCGAGCCTGTATACGACGGAGCGACGTATGCCGACGCATCGAGCATATTAAAGTATCCGCCTGTGACAAAAGCCGTAAGAGATGTAATCACCATAACCAAAGTCACAACCGAAAAGATCTGCAAAATTCTGCGATCCTTCATATAAATGAAAGCAAACAGCAACAGCGCCGCAACAGGCAAGACGCTCATAGCGGCCGAATCAAGGAAATAGGTTGCAAGCGTGTACAGTACGTATGCGGCAAGCAACGGCAAAACCGCGCGGTTCTTTTTGGAAAAATAAACGACCGCAACGATACCCGCAACCAACACGCCGAAGCAAACTGTGAATATTACGTCGGGGAATGACGAGCTGAGCGGCTCAGCATTTTTGCCGAAAATATTAAATATACTCAGACCGTTATAACTGAAGTAATCGAGCGACGCGATCGGTGCAAGCAATACGTGATGAATAAAGCCGAACGGGTTGGCCCCGAAGTCCTTTAGCGTAAGCGGTAAAGCCAACAGATATTTTATTAAGAACATACCGATAAAATACACGGGCAGTTTATACGCAAGCGAATACTCGCCGTCTTTCAGCGCATCCGCAAATTGCACTTTATTCTTTGCATTTTTAACAATAGAACGCACAAATAAATATCCGTAGTAAATAAGAAACAGCGGATAAAGATACATTGCCTCTTTTGCCGTAATAAGCGCAAAAGAATAAAATAGCAATGCCAGGAAATGCTTTTTCTCTGCAAGAAAATAAAAACTTGCAATAAGCATGGGCACGAGTAGCGTCAACGCAGAGCCCCAAATTGCGGAAGCCGTAAAGAACAACGGGCAAACACAGTAAAGTCCCGAAAGCACTACACCGATTTGCGAATTGATATAGCGTTTGGCAATCTTATACAACAGAACCGCCGTAATTACGTCGGCAATAACGAAGGGAATTTTAATCATAAGCGACAAATACGCCGAGCCTGACGCAATGCCGAAGATTTTGCCCAATCCGCCGAAAGCCGCAATCAGATAAAACGCCAACGGATAAATCACAACGCCGTTTTGCTCGTAATATCCCGCTACTCCGTTCTTAATAAAGTAATCGAGCATTGTATTGTAAACGGTAAAATCGGGGCGGTAACCGCCGACAAACACAGCACATAAAACACGTATCACCACTCCGACCGAAACGGAAATAATGACGAACTTGCCTAGCGCTACACCTTTCGGTGCATTGATAAACTTGGCAATCAGCCATATCGCAGTAAACAGCACTGCTACGGTAAGTAAAATCATTATTACCGTAAAGGCAACGTCCGCGCCCAAGTTAGCCGTCGATGCCGCAGAAAGAAAAAAGTTTCTCATAAAGTTTTCTCCGTTAAGTTAGTACGAAACACATTAAAGGCGTATCTCACTGCTTATTATACCAATATTAGGTAAAAAAATCAAACGATTATGCTACAGTAAGCAAAATTAACGTTATTACGACAGTGAAACGAAACAAAATACGGTTATTGAAGCGGCAATAACCAATGCCGCCGAAACCAAACTAATTATAAACGCCGTACGGATAAACCGATTGCCTACAAACATTGCCATACAGACAAGCAACACAGCAGTGGTTATTATGTCGGTAACAATAAGTATAACCGAAACGGGCGATAAAAACGCAAACTCCAAAGCGCATAAAGCAACGACAAAAACCGCCGATGAAAAAAGCAGATTAACGACGGAAAAGACAATAAAAAGTATTTCGGTAAGCCGTTTCATATTTTAATTATATATCAAAATCAAACATCGGTCAATAAAAAAACACGACCCGCCGAAAAATCGGCAGGCCGTGCAAAAACTTTATGCTTTAATTACTTCGCGTCAACTTTTGCCATGTGAGCGATGAGGTTAAGCACCTTATTGGAGTAACCCCACTCGTTGTCGTACCAGCTGACGAGCTTGAAGAAGGTATCATTAAGAGCAATACCTGCTTTCTTATCGAAAATCGAGGTACGGGGATCCGAATAGAAATCGGACGAAACTACGTCGTCCTCGGTGTAACCGAGAATTCCCTTCATGCTCTTCTCGCTTGCCGCTTTAACAGCTGCGCAGATTTCCTCGTAAGTAGCGGGTTTCGCGGTCTTAACGGTAAGGTCGACAACCGAAACGTCAAGCGTGGGAACGCGGAAAGACATACCGGTCAGCTTACCCTTAAGCTCGGGGATAACAAGCGCGCAAGCCTTAGCAGCACCCGTCGAAGACGGAATGATGTTGCCTGCAGCCGCTCTGCCGCCTCTCCAATCCTTGGACGAAGGACCGTCG
>CAZBTB010000087.1:0-6421 GCA_964494605.1 uncultured Lachnospiraceae bacterium | reverse complement strand
TTTCGAACAGATTTGATATCCTCAGCATTTCCGACAAGAACTAGCAAAAGCTTTACCTTACCAAAGAAACCGTTTCGGTGCAGGCTAGCGGAAGAACGGACGCGGGCGTTCACGCGCTCGGGCAGGTCGCGCACTTCGATACCGACAGCCTTGTCGCGGTCAAGAATTTCGTGACGGGCTTAAACCACTTTCTTCCGCCCGATATTCGTATCCTAAAAGCGGAGGAAGTGAGCGAGGAATTTCATTCGCGGTTTTCGGCGCACGAAAAAACCTATTGCTACTTCTTGTACGAATCGGACGTAGACCGTGCGGTTTACAACAACCGAGCGGTAAGAGTGAGCGGAAAGCTCAACGTAAGAGCTATGAACGCCGCAGCTACGGCATTTTCGGGCAGGCACGACTTTACGTCGTTTATGAGCACGGGAGCGGACACAAAAACGAGCGAGCGCACGGTAAAAGCCATTTCGGTAAAGCGCAAAAACGGACTTGTCGTTATCTCGGTTACCGCCGACGGATTTTTGTACAACATGGTAAGACTCATCGCGGGCGTACTTGTTAAAGCGGGCAAGGGTAAGATCGATTACGACGGAATAACCGCGCTTATCGAACAGAAAAGCAAGACGGCGGTCACCGAAGTCATGCCTGCTTGCGGCTTATATTTATCAAACGTCAAATATCCCGTTTGAAAGCGCATTCATCACGACGGACGAACTACGTGCGGTATAACCGCCTCGGTTACGTAGGAGGAGGTCTTAAGCGCCGCTCGGCGGTTTACCGCCTGTTGTCCGCCCGACGCGCGACTGCACATTCAAATCGAGAAAAATATTTTTGTTGACAGGAGGTCAATTTTATGAAGATCCAGTATTGGGGAACGGCAGCGGCAGAGGCAATTCCGGGTTTGTTTTGCGACTGCGACGTGTGCAAAGAGGCGAGGGAAAAGGGCGGCAGATACGTTCGTATGCGCGCGCAGGCTTTACTCGACGACGAGTTGTTGGTGGATTTCGGTCCCGATACCAACGCTAACTCGTTAAAGTACGGCTGCAATCTCGCGCACTTAAAAGACGTGTTGATAACTCACGCGCACGAGGATCATTTTTGCCCTTCGGAACTGTCCTACCGCCGCGAAGGATTTTCGCATTTCCGCAAATATCCGACGCTGACCGTTCACGGCACGCCCGGCATGGTAAAGGTTTTTTACGAGTTTATCCCCGGTGACAATGCCGATTGGCTAATAAAGGAAAAATTTGTAGAGTTCGACGTTCTCGAGCCGTTTACGACTTACGACGTCGGTGCGTTTAAGGTTACGCCGTTGCCCGCGACGCACGGTACTTTTATGCCGTATGTGTACATAATCGAAAAGGGCGGCAAAACCTTGCTGTACTTAAACGACTGCGGCTTGCCCAAACCCGAGGTTTACGAGTTCTTAAAGAAGAGCAAGTTTAAATTCGACCTTGTCAGCTACGACTGCTGCTTTGCGGCTTCGGACACGCTTGACGGCGGATATAACCACACGCACATGGGGCTTCCCGCCAATATTTTCGTGCGCGAAAAGTTCAGAGAATGCGGCGTTTACAAGGACACGACCATCGACGTTCTGACGCATTTTTCGCATAACGGACAGAAAGTCGGATACGCCGAATTTGTTCCCATTGCCGAAAAAGAAGGCTTTGTAGTGGCTTACGACGGCATGACGCTGGAATTTTAGTAGACACCGAAATCTAAAAGTGCACGATATTTTGGGAAGTTTCATTTAAAAAGCGAAAATGAGTTGTCACGGATTTCGGGTTATGGTATAATTAGAGAGTAATCGAAATAATCGGTTACAATCAAAATTCGAGGAAATCGATATGAAAGCCTGGAAAGTTACAAGCGAGCATAACGTCGAGCTTGCGGATTTGGGTCCGCAGTCCGTCGCGTCCTCGTGCGTAAAACTTAAGATGCTTGCTTCGTCTGTCGACGGTACTGAGATTTCGATGTACAACGCAGGTCAGCCCGTAATTCTGGGCAGAAACGGCGTGGGTATCGTGAGCGAAGCGGGCGACGAGGTTAGCGGCTTTAAGCGCGGCGACAAAGTTTACATCCGTCCCGTGTCGTCATGCGGCGAGTGCCGTCACTGCCGCAGCGGTCATAAATCCGAGTGTGAGCACAGTTATACTTACGGACGGACGGAAGACGGTGTTTTGCGCGATTTTATCGTAGTGCCGCAATCCGATCTTATTTTGCTTCCTTCCCGCGTGTCTCCTGCGGAAGGTGTGTTTATCGAAACCGTCGGGCTTGCTATAGCCGCGCTCGACAAGCTGAGCTTAGAAAAAGGCGAGCACATAGTAATCATGGGTGCGAGCAACGTAGGAATGATTCTGGCTCAGGCCGCGCTTTACTATCAAGCCGTTCCCATTCTGGTAGACATGGACCAGGAGCGTTTGGCTCTGGCGGAAAAGGCGGGTATCTATTACACGATCAACGCGGTAGACGTCGACCCCGTGAAAAAGATATTCGGCATAACCTGCGGCAAAATGGCGGAAACCATGGTATACTGCTTAACTTCGGATTTGCCCGTTCAGCGTTCGCTCGAGTGTCTGGAGCGCGGCGGACGCGCGGCGTTTGTCGGCTTCGACGTGGTAAAACGCAATCTTACGTTTAATTTCATGCCCGTACTCGAAAAGGGCGTATCGTTGGTGTCGCTGACGGGAGCGGAGGACAATTATCTTTCCGCCGTCAATATGATAGCGTCCAAAGTGCTGGACGTTACGCCGCTTATAAGCAAGACTATTGCATTTAACGACGTAAAGAAATATCTGAAAGAGCATGAAAACAGCGTTTCGCGTTACGCTACCGCACTTGTCGAGATAGATAAGTTGTAAGAATATAGCATAAATTCGCATAAAAACAGTTGCTTTAAAAGTAAAAACATGGTAGAATAAGGATTGTCCGAAAATCTCGGGCAATCCTTTCTCTGTGGAAAACAGGGACAACAGACCATAAGGAGGTATATTTCATGAACAAGTACGAGGTACTGTACATTCTGGACAGTAAGCTTGACGACGCTGCCAAGGACGCTCAGATCGAAAAATATAAGAGCGTTGTCGAGACTGCGGGCGGCACGGTCGAAGGTGTCGATAAGTGGGGCAACAAAAAGCTCGCTTACGAAATCGACTTCAAGTCCGAAGGCTTTTACGTCCTGATGAACTTCACGGCGCCTGCCGAGCCTCCCCAAGAGCTCGAGCGTCAGATGCGCATTGCCGATGAAGTAATGAGATTCATCGTAGTAAGAAAGTAAGGCGGTGACGGTATGAATAAGTGTATTTTTATCGGTAACCTGACACGCGATCCCGAGCCCCAGACCACCGGCAGCGGTGTGTCGCTTTGCCGTTTTTCCATTGCGGTAAACCGCACGTACACCAACTCGAACGGCGAGCGCGAGGCTGATTTTATCAACGTCGTGGCTTGGCGCGGACTTGCGGATAATTGCAGTAAGTATTTGGTTAAGGGCAGTAAGGTCTGCGTCGTAGGCGCACTCCAGAACCGCACTTACGAGGACAAGGACGGAAACAAGCGTTACGCTACGGACATCGTTGCCGAGGACGTTGAGTTTATCTCTCCGCGCGGCGGCAGCGAAGGCGGACAGGCTCCCGCTCAGTCGCAGCCCCGTCAGTCCGCTCCCCGCGAGAATAAGAGGGTAAGCGAACTCGAGCCTGTTGACAACGACGATCTGCCGTTTTAAAAATTTTTAAGAGGTGATTTATTATTATGGATAAGAAAAATATCAAAAACGTCGATACCGACGATAAGTCCAAAAAGTTCCGCCGCGCTCCCAAGAAAAAGGTTTGCGCTTTCTGTGTGGAGAAGGTTGAGGAAATCGATTACAAGGACGTAACCAAGCTCAAGAGATTTATTACCGAAAAGGGTAAAATCATTCCCCGCCGTGCTTCGGGCACTTGCGCAGAGCATCAGCGTCAGCTCGCGGTCGCAATCAAGCGCGCCCGCGCAATCGCACTTCTTCCTTACAAGGGAGAGTAATTAAAAGAAAATGCCTCGAGTTTGTCTCGGGGCTTTTTTGTACCCGAAAAACGATACTAAAGGTGCGATTTTGATGTTGATTATTGTGACGTATTATGGTATACTGTTGGTATGAATACTATGTATGTTAATTTTGCGGGTGATGAAAAAATCAAACGGGTGCCGAGCGAGCTGAGCACGGTTTTGCCAATCGGCTTGGGCAAGGGATCGGCACTTACCGCGGTTAAGATCGAGCGTGGTTGGCGGCTGATTAAAAGCGGTGATTCCGTTACGGTAGAGTACGGGAGCATTCCCGATTTTTGCGTTGCGCTCGGGCGGCTTTATGCGGTTAAGGACAGGCTGAACGCCGAGGAGAGCGGCGAGGCGGCTTTTGATTTGGAAATTATGATCGACTGTTCGCGCAATGCCGTCAAGTCTGTGCCCGCGCTTAAAACGCTTGTAAAGCTTGCGGCGATTACGGGGCTTAGGACGCTGTGGCTGTATATCGAAAACACTTACGTTGTGGACGGCGAACCGTATTTCGGTTACGGGCGCGGCGCGTATACGACCGAAGAAATACGCGAGCTGGACGAATACTGCAAGCTGTTCGGCATCGAGCTGGCGCCATGTATGCAAACGCTCGGGCACATGGGTTCGTTTTTAAGGTGGAACGCGGCGGGTAAGTACGCCGATACTTCGGACGTGCTTTTGGCGGGCGGCGAAACCTATGGGCTTATCGACCGAATGTTTTGTAGCTTAAGAAAAGCGTTTTCGTCCGACCGTATACATATCGGTATGGACGAGGCGCACGGCGTGGGTCGCGGCGCGTACGAAAAGCTGTTCGGCGTCAAAAAACCGTCCGATATTATGCTCGGACATTTGACGCGAGTTCGCGAGCTGTGCATCAAACACGGTTACCGTGAGATCTTAATGTGGAGCGATATGTTTTCGCGCGGAACGAGCGGCGAGGGATTAAACGCACTTAAGGGTAAGATTCCAAACGGGGTAAAACTCGTGCATTGGGATTACTACGCCAAGGACGAAAACGATTATGTAAAGAAATTTGCCGAGCATTCGGCAACGGGCGCGCCCGTAGCGTTTGCGAGCAACGGCGGCTTTA
This sequence comes from uncultured Lachnospiraceae bacterium, assembly GCA_964494605.1. Taxonomy (GTDB): domain Bacteria; phylum Bacillota; class Clostridia; order Christensenellales; family Pumilibacteraceae; genus UBA10677. Next base: position 1,305 of record CAZBTB010000087.1, on the reverse strand, counting down.
ATTGGTTCGGTTATGTGGGTAACAACCGCGACGCGTTCGAGCGTATCGACCCGTCGGCGCGTGCCGTGGTAAAGTCGGGCTTAAGCGAAGCGCTCGTGACTTTCTGGGGAGACAACGGCGGCGAAGCTTCGGTATTTTCGGCGTTGCCGTCGCTTGTGCGTTTTTCGGCGCACGCTTACGGGTTCGAGCCCGAGGCTTACACCGACGAAACGTTAAAGCTGATAAGCGGCGCAGGGTTAGCCGAGTGGGAAGCGCTCGATTTACTCAATGCGCCTTATACCGATAAATCCGACCGCAAGCTCAACAGCGCGTCCAAGTACTTATTGTACAACGACCCGCTACTCGGGCTGTTTGATTTCCACGTCCGAAACGGTTTCGATGCGCACTATACCGATGTTGCGAAAGAGATAGGCAAGGTAAAAGTTTGTCCGCCGATCAAACCCTATTTTACGTTAGCGAAAAGACTTGCCGAGGTGCTTAGCGTTAAGTCCGAGCTCGGGTTAAAGCTGAAGGAGGCTTACGATAAAAAAGATAAAACTGCGCTCGAGGGGTGTGTGACGGACTTAAAGTATGCCGCGCGCCTTGCGGGTGATTTTTATAAAGCCGTTCAAAAAATGTGGAATGCCGAAAACAAACCGCAGGGGTTCGAAATCCAGGACGTTCGTCTCGGTGGACTTCGGACGCGTTTAAAGCACGTTGCCGAAAGGATAACCGACTATGTGCGCGGTAAATCGGATTGTATACCCGAGCTTGCTTCGCCCCGTTTGCCCGTTGTGACGGCGAGCGGATATTACGATTACGATCCGGCCGACCCCGAACGCCGCGATATCGTTGCCTATATCTGGCACGAAATAATCTCTGCAGGCAATATATACTTTTAATAAAATACTCCGCATATACTTGACAAAACGAAAGTTTTGCAGGTATACTTAGGTAAACCTTGACAAAAACTAACGGGAGAAAATATGCGGAAAAAGTTTTTGACAGTTTCAAGCGGCGCGGCAGTACTCGATTTGCTGTTTGTCACTTTGGGATGTTTTAACAATACCGTTGCCACTACGGCAATGTCGGTGGCGACGTTTTATAGCTTATCGCGGATAAATACGATTATCGCTTCCGTCGGTTTTTTCATTGTAGGCGTTTTGTTCGGGTTGGGATATTATCTGTTAAAATATAAAAACGTAAATTGGGTCTGTAATTTATCGGTTGTACTTAGCACGGTAATCCTGATTGTTATTCAGGCTTTATATATTGCGAATATAACCTATTCCGTTAATGTCGATCCCGGTTTATTTTATTTGTCGA
>CAZBTB010000086.1:0-6478 GCA_964494605.1 uncultured Lachnospiraceae bacterium | reverse complement strand
GCGCACGCTCTTATTCCCGACTGCGATAGGCGCCGCCAAAGCGGATAAGTCGTCGGTGTACGGCAAAGAAACGTTCAGTTCTTCCTTTTGCCGTAAGAAATCTTCTTTTGCCAAATAAACTTTTCTATCCATAAATCGCCCTTGTAACTGATTTATATTGATTATAACAAAAATTTACGTGAAAATGATAATAAAAAATTGCTTTTTCCTATGTAAAAACTGCTTTTTATTATATTTATAATTTAAACGGTACATTTTTCGGAAAAATGCGTTACAATATATTTAAGGTAACGAAAGAGGTAGGGAGATGGCTATCAAGTTTTTAAAAGCAACATATAAACAAGAAGATTTGAATATGCTTAGCCATTACCACGACTGCCACCAGATACTGCTTATAGAGGAAGGGGAAGTAAAAGTGAATATCGGCGGCGCGGTTTATAAGGCGTCGGGGGGAAGTCTGCTGTTTTTAAGCCGTCTCGAAGAGCATTCAATACAAATAGAACGCGGACCGTATAAGCGCTATGTGATTGACGTCAGTCCGACGATCGACGAGTATGCTGAAGCGGATTACAAAAGGTTTTCGGTGCTGTTCAACCGTCCGCAGGGATTTGATAATATTCTCGACGTTTCTTACGGTTTTTCCGAAATAAAGGACTTGTTCGACAGAATTGTCCGTGAAAGAAAAAATTGCGACGAGGTAAGCGAAGCGATATTGGAATTATATGCAAGAGAGTTTTCATTGCGGCTTTCCCGCATTTTTCCCGAATTATTCGAGGTGTTCGAAAACGAAAAAAGCGAAATGGTTTATAATATACAAAAGGATTTCGACGCAAATTTCGCTCGGGACGTTTCGTTGGACGATTTGGCGAAAAAATACAATATCAGTCAGTCTTACTTGTCGCATATTTTCAAATCGGTGACGGGAAAGTCCGTCAAAAATTATTTATTGGCGTGCCGTATTGCGGCGGCGAAAAATTACCTGGCTAAATCGGATAAGAGAATAAACGAAATCGTCGAGCTTTGCGGCTTTTCCGATCACAGTAATTTCAGCCGTATTTTCAAACGCACTACGGGGCTTTCTCCGGTCGAGTTTAAGTATAAATATCACAACAAAGAGTTCGTCGCCGGCGAATAACTTTTTTCCGTGTTCCGGGTTTTTCGTACCGATGAAACCGGTACTTCTGAAAAAAGTGAAGTACCCAAATTGATTTAAGTATATTTTATGAAGTGCACTTGTCGACCGCGTGTGTGTATGTTATAATATCTGCATAAACTACAAATGCCATTTTCACGCAAGGAGACAAGGTATAATGGGAGAGAAAATCATGAAAAATCGGCTAAGCAGAACGCTGACGGCGGTTATTGTGCTTGCACTGGTTTTTACGTTATTCGCGGGTGCACGGTTCGGCTTTTTCGAAGCGAAAGCAGAGGAAGCCGAGGTAATCGACATGTATCTTATTGCCGGTCAATCCAACGCCGCAGGGTATTCTCCGATACTGAGCAACGAAACGGAAAGATTCGAAAACGTTTGGTATGCGGGTATGACCGAGAAAAGACTGAGGGGAGCAAACGGCTCGGATAGCGTAGTCACGGATTTTACGCAATCGTTTGACAGCTTCAAAAAATCGGTTACGGGCGGCTTGGGTAACAGTAGCAGTAGAATCGGACCCGAATACGGCATTGCAAAAACAATCAACGGTATGTATGAAAACAGCGGCAAGCAGGCGATTATTTTCAAAACCGCTGCCGGCGGAACTTCGCTGTTGGATGACACTCGCGAGTACTCAAGCTATTATGGAAATTGGTATCCGCGCTCGCTGTGGGAAGACGGGTACGAGCCCGACATCAGCGGGTATTATGAAAACAACGATGCGACCGGTCTGTTGTATAAGCTTTTTGTGGAAAACTTCAAAAGAGTTTACGACGAACTTGTCGCAAACGGTTATGCTCCCGTGGTAAAAGGCATGGCTTGGATGCAAGGCGAAACCAACATAAATGCGGAATATGCAAAATACGCACCGACGCTGCAGGCGTTTATCACCGATATAAGAAAGGATTTAGGCGAAATCACTGGCGATAAGTCGCTTTCGGCAATGCCCTTCGTTATAGGACAGATAGCGCCGACGTTCAGCTCTTACAACAATCCGAACGTCGCAAAAATCATCGAGCAGCAGAAAGCGGCGGCGAATGCAATGGGCGACAGCGTTGCGCTTGTTTCGACTGACGATTTGATTATCGTGGGTTCGGACGGACAAAGGATGCCCGGTTGTCCCGATAACTACCACTTTTGTTTTAATGACGCCGTCACGCTCGGACAACGCTTCGGCGAAAAAATCGTAGAGTTAAACGGGCAGACGCTCGTTACCGCAAGCGCGCAGGGTGCGGGCAAGATCGGGTACACCATGAACGGCAGTAGCGTATCGTTTTCGCTTGCGCCCGAAAAGCATTATCATTTGCAATCGCTGACTGTAGACGGACGGGACGTTACGGCTATGGTCGCAAACGAAAGCTTCACCTTGACGGACGCGCCTTCGCGCGTTTATGCCGAAGCTGTCTTTGCCGAAAACGAAAAGCTCGCGCTGACGTACGCAGACTTAGGCAACGGCGCTGAATATCTGCGCACGGATAATTATGGGTACAAGGGCGAAACTCTTGCCGTAAAGATTTACGTAAGCGACGGATATACATTGGAAAAAGTAACGTTTAACGGCGAAGAAATGCCGTACAACGAAGCGACCGGAAAATATGAAATTATGCTTACCGAAGGCGGCGAAGTCGCGGCTGTAATTACAAAAAACAGTCCGAATAACGGCGGAACGGACGACGGCAACGGCGGTTGCGGCTCGGCGAAAGCGTTGAGCGGTGCGTCCGTATTGATTGCCGCGCTCGCGGGGCTGCTTATTATAAAAAGAATAAGATAAGTAAAAGCAAAATAAATCCGAAAAGGAGAACAATTCGCTGATGCCGCGATAACCTCAAGGCAGTAACGATATCTATGCAATAAAGAGCCGTTGTAAATGCAACGGCTTTTTTGTATGAAAATTTGAGAAAGAGCGTTAAATTGCTTGACGGGGGGGGGGTGATATGTTATTATTTACCTATAAACGGTATTTTTAGGTCGGACGGTTAAGCAATGATTGAAAAATGATAAAAGGTCAAAAAAAGGCAAGTTTAGGTGCGTTGAGGATATTGAAATTTTATTTCGGAAATTGTATAATTAGATTATAAAAATTTGATAAATAATAAAAAACAGATAAAGTGGAAATATACGAGGAGTAACAGTTGATGAGAAACAAGAAGAATAGCAGCCTATCAAAACGCGGGGGGGGGGACCTATCAACATTTAGTCGTTGGATCGCTTCTGTAAAGACGTGGTTTTACGAAATTACCCGTAAGCTTTTTTGGTCTAAAGGAGTAAAACCCGGCAAAGGCGGTTCGATGAATCGCGGCGCAAAGATATTTTTGGTCGTGATGCTCACCGTTCCTATTCTTCATTGGTGTGTGTTTTGGTTGTACGTCAATATCAATTCGATATTGATGGGTTTTCAGTTACCCAACGGAGAGTGGAGCTTACATAACTTCAACGTTTTGTTCTACGAGTTGACCGCGCCCGACTCGCAGATAATTATAGCGCTTAAAAATACGTTTTTATATTTCTTTAAGAGTGTAGTGATAGTAATGCCGCTGTCGCTGTTTTTGTCGTACTTTTATTATAAGAAAATATTTATGTATAAGACGTTGCGCGTAATACTGTATCTGCCGGCTATAATATCGGGAGTAGCCTTTGTCAGCGCATACAAAAATCTTGTATCTCCTACCGGAGTGTACGGCTATATAATGAAGTCGATGGGAGTGGAGCATGTGCCTGAGCTTCTTTCCGACGAACGTTACGCGACTTGGACTATTCTCGTTTATACGATATGGACGGGAATAGGTACGGGCACGCTTTTGTTCCAAGGCGCGATGGCGCGTATACCCCTTGAAGTGCTGGAGGCGGCGCGACTGGACGGGTGTTCGGCGGCGACCGAGGTTTTCAGGATAATCATCCCCATGATATCTCCTACGCTCACTACGCAGCTTATACTTGCATTGACTGGAGTGTTAAGCTCGTCCGGTCCTATCCTGCTGTTTAACGGTAACGGATCGCACGGAACGACAACCTTGTCGTTCTGGATATTCTATAACGTTTTGTATACGGGGGCCTTAAACACGGTTGCGGCGACGGGACTGTTCTTTACCGTCGTCAGCGTGCCCGTAATCCTGTTTATACGTTGGCTGATAGAAAAGATTCCTACGGTTGAGTATTAAAGGAGGGGGAGCGTTATGAAAAAGACCGAAACCCGTGAAGCGACGGCTGTGCGCAAAACCAATTTGCTTAATTTAAAATTCAATACAAAGAACAAAGACATACTTTTGCAAAGAAGCGGCGGCGAAAAAATACTGTACACGATTGTATTTGTTTTTCTTGCAATCTACGCAATAACGCTGCTGTATCCGCTTATATGGATGGTTTTATCCTCGCTGAAAGCCAGGCTGGAGTTTTCGGGCGGGAATCCGTTTGCGTTGCCCGAGAAATGGCTGTTCTCGAATTATGCAACTGCAATCGCAAAGCTGACGCTTGACGACGGAACGACGTTTATCGACATGATATGGAACAGCGCGTGGTACACGGTGCTGGCGTCGGGTCTTTCGGCGTTTATGTGCAGCGTTACTGGATATTGCATTTCGAAGTACGATTTCCGCGCCAAGCCCATCATCTACGGAACAGCGATATTCTGCATGACGGTGCCTATTGTCGGCTCATCGGCGTCGTACTTCAGACTGATCGGTCAGATACATATGTACGATACGCCGTTGTACGTTATTGTTACGCATCTGGGCAGTTGGGGCGGAAACTTTCTCATCATGTACGCATTTTTCAAGAACATTTCCTGGAATTACTCGGAGGCGGTGTTCATGGACGGAGGCAGTCACTTCACTGCGTTTTTCAAGATAATGCTGCCCATGGCGAAAGGTCCTATCGTTACGTTGTTTATTATGTCATTTATAGGGAACTGGAACGACTACTCGACGATGATACTGTATCTGCCGTCGTACCAGACGTTGGCGAGCGGACTGTACACGTTTCAGGCGAACATGACGCGTTCGGTCAATTACCCCGTTTATTTCGCCGGGCTTATAATATCCATAGTACCCATAGTTATTATTTTCGTGGCGCTCAGCGACAGGATAATGACCAATCTGTCGGTCGGCGGACTTAAGGGTTGAATTACGGCAATATCCGCATTGCGGTTAAATAAATAAAAAGGAGAGTAGAAAATGAAAAAATTTATCGGCATAATGCTTAGCGTAGTGTTTTGCTTTGGCGCGGTGGCGTGCGGCGGAAACAAGATTTCCAACGATGACCAAACGTTGGAGGTCTACGTAAGCAACTTCGGTTACGGCACCGAATGGTATTACCCGATTATGGAGGCGTTTCAGGAGGAAGAGTGGGTAAAGGAGAAGTATCCCAATCTTAAGGTTCCCAAGCCTCAGGTCAACTCCGAACGTGCGTTCGCAGTCAACCGAGTTATGTCGGGTCCGACCAATACGATTGATTTATTCTTTACGACGGAAAGCAACAAAGCAAAGCTCGAGGAAAAGAGCGGCGGCGAAAGATATTTCGAGGATTTGACCGAGGATGTCTACAACCAAAAGGTACCGGGCGAGGATATACTTTTCAAAGACAAAGTGCAAAAAGACTTTCTCGATATGGCAAAGACAGAGCTGTTGGACGGCTCGGAAGGTTATTTCTGCGTGAAGTGGGTGGAAGGCATCAAGGGACTTCTGTACAACAAGACGGTGTTTGAAACAAAGGGATATAAAATACCTCGCACGACAGACGAGCTTTTGGAGCTTTGCGCTAAAATGGTAGAGGACGGAGAAGTGCCCTTTGTTTTCAGTACCAACGAAGATCCGTGGTGGTACACTATGTTTCCCATCTGGTGGGCGCAATACGAGGGTGTGGAAAGCTATGTCAATTACTATAAAGGACTTGTTCCGAACGAAATCATAGAGGGAAGATTCGACTTGTCCAAAGACGTAGTCAAGCAGCCGGGGCGGCTCAAGGCGCTTGAGTTTATAGAACAGCTTATCGGATCCAAGGACGTGGGCGACGGCAAAGGTAACCGCGTAAACAACGTCAATGTGCACGAAAACTGCAATTCGCTTAACTTCACCGAAGCACAGACGTATTTCCTGCAAGGCAAAGGCTTAATGCAGCCTAACGGAGACTGGTTCCAGACGGAAATGAACGACATTGCTTCGGAGGGTATTACCGACGTAATAACCTTTATGGCTACGCCCGTTCTTTCCGCTGTGACCGAAAAGACGCCCAGCATAAACAGCGATGAAAAGCTGCGTGAGGTAATCGATGCAATCGATGCGGGCGAAACGTCGGTATCGGGCGTGGATGCGGCGGACTTTGAAAAAATAGCGG
>CAZBTB010000085.1:0-6606 GCA_964494605.1 uncultured Lachnospiraceae bacterium | reverse complement strand
GATCAAAAGCGTTACAGGTCTGCGGTCTATGCAAATATCATGCAACGTCTGATCGAAAGCTCGTTGCAAAAATGACGAATATACTGCAAAAAACGGCTTTACACCTGCCGCAGCCATTCCCGCACACATCGTCACAGCGTGCTCTTCTGCTATACCCACATCAAAATATCTATCGGGAAACTTTTCGGCAAATAATTCAAGCCCCGTTCCCATTGACATTGCCGCGGTAACCGCAACGATTTTATTGTTTTGTTCTGCCATTTGGCATAATTTTTCGCCTACAAGCGCCGAAAACGAAATATCATGCCGAGGAGCGTTTTCGGGTGAAACTCCGTGATATTTATCGGGACTTTCAAGCGCAAGCTCCACGCCCTTTCCCTTATCCGTCAGAACATGCAACAAAACAGGTCCGTTCTCGTTTTTCAGCTTTCTCAAAACTCCGACGAGCGAACGTATATCATGTCCGTCGAAAGGTCCGTAATATTTTATACCGAGATTTTCGAAAATCTTATTGGGCAATAAGGAAACTTTTATTCGTTCCTTGGTTTTATCGAGAATAGTCACGACCTGATCGCCGAAAAACGGCAACGCCGTAACCGCTTTTTTTACATTGTATTTAAACGATGCGTACCGCTTGCTTAAACGAAGTTTTGACAGATATTCGGAAAATGCGCCCACGTTTTTGGATATAGACATCTTATTGTCGTTAAGGACAATTAACATCTTTTCGTGATTTGCGCCCATATCGTTGATATCCTCAATAGCCATTCCGCCCGTAAAGGCGCCGTCGCCTATAACAGAAACGACATGATAATTTTCTTCGGCAATATCACGAGCACGGGCAAAGCCCAACCCGACCGATAAAGAAGTGCTGCTGTGCCCCATACTGAAGGCATCATACTCGCTTTCTTGCGAGCTCGGAAAGCCCGAAACGCCCTCGTCGCTCCTCAGGTTTTTGAAAGCCTCGCGTCTGCCCGTAATAATTTTATGCGTATAAGCCTGATGACCGACGTCAAACAGAATTTTGTCCGTCGGGCTGTCAAAAACGTAATGTAAAGCAACGGTAAGCTCCACCGAACCTAAATTCGACGAAAGATGACCGCCGCGCTTACGCACAGTGTCGACGATATATTCGCGGACCTCGTCCGCATACGCCGGCAGCTCGCTGATCTTGAGCTTTTTTAAGTCCTCGGGAGAATTAACTTGTTCTAAGTATCGCGTCAATTTGTTTATTCAATCCTCATTTTTGCAATTCGTGCAAAATCCGCAAAAAATTTCGTGTCCGCACTAATCCTGCCGAGCGCACGAACAGCACGTTCCGTATAGTCGGCAAGCAATTTTCTCGCCTCGGTTTCATTCGTAAGCTTAAGAACCGAACAACCGTCGGCATCCTTACCGTCAATAATATCGTCGGCAATCTGAAAAGCAAAGCCGAAATTATAAGCGTATTCTTTCATAGCGTCGACGCTGTTTTCGTCGGCGTTTGCGGCAACTGCGCCCATAAGAACAGCCGCGGCAATCAAATCGCAGGTTTTATGACGAAATATATCGGTAAGCGCAGCCATATCTCCGCCGCTTCGAGCAAACCTCAGATCATTTATTTGTCCGGCAATAAGTCCGCCCGCCCCCGTAAGCGAAGCAAACAGTGCACCCGCCTTTACAACGTTTTTCGCATATCCGCTTTTTTCTATTGCTCTAAAAACTGTTTCGTACGCCAGATTCAAAAGCGCGTCACCCGTTAGAACCGCGATATCTTCACCGAACTTTTTATGCGAAGTGAGCTTGCCGCGTCTGTAATCGTCATTGTCCATACACGGTAAATCGTCGTGAACCAACGAATAAGTATGCAACAGTTCCACCGCCGCAGCAAGATAAAAAACCGTTTCATCGGTCTTTCCGCAAAAGGCTTTATATGCTTCAATCAGCATTACCGGTCGGAAACGCTTGCCACCCGTAAAAAGACTGTACTTCATACTCTCGCAAAGCGGCGCGGGAAAGTTCCAATCGAGGGAAAGCTTTTTCAAAAAGCGCTCAAACTCGGCGCGGGTTTTATCAAAAGTCTTGCCGTAATCCATATATAATTACTCCGTTTCGGACAGAAGTTTATCGACTTCGCCCTGAATCGTAGTAATTTTATCCTTATATTCATTAAGCGAAGCTAAGCACTCTTTGGTAAGCGTAACTCCTTTTTCAAACAGAGCTACGCCCTCTTCGAGCGTGAGCGAGCCGTCCTCAAGCTGTTTTACGGTTTTTTCAAGCTCCGAAAGCGTCTTTTCGTAGTTCATTTACTCTCCTCCATAACTCCATTGAGTTTTACGGAAACAGTTTCGGTTTTAACTATTCCGTCCTTCAAAACGACGTCCATGCAATCGCCCTTTTTGAGATTAGCCGCACTCAAAAGCGGCGCGCCGTCAAAATACACTTTCGCATAACCTTTTTGTATTATTTCCAAAGGATTTACTCCGTTAAGCTCACTTACCAAACGTTTGAACTTATCTTCTTTTTCCGCATAAACGGCGTTAATGTTATTCGAAAGCGCAGTATAGGCTTTGTCAACCGCTTTATGCCCCTGCAAATATTTGGCGTCGGCCGCGCGTTGCAATTTACCGGCAAGACTATATAGACGCATTTTCCCTTTATAAAATACTTCGCCCGCACAATCGGACAATCGCTTTGCCGATCTGCAAATATTGTTTGACGACTTATTGTACAATCTGCGAACTGCTGCCGACATGCGAGCAAGTAACGAATATACTTTTCCCAAATACTCCTCGTTTATGCGACAGATATTCTCACCCGCAATGGACGGAGTTCCTGCGCGCAACGTTGCGGAAAAGTCGCACAGCGTATAGTTGATTTCGTGTCCTACCGCCGAAATTACGGGAATCTTCGAAGCGGCTACGGCTCGCGCCGCAACCTCAGTGTTAAACGGCTCCAAATCACTGTTAGAACCGCCGCCGCGGGCAACGACAAGTACGTCGCAGTCACTCTTACTCGCTTTATTTACCGCCTCGGCAATCTGCTTAGCCGCCCCTTCGCCCTGAACCTTTACCGAATAAACAACAACCTCGATATAGTCGTGCCGTTTATTCAGAACCGACTTTAAGTCATGAATAACCGCTCCCGTTTCGCTAGTGACAACGCCCACTTTAAGTATCACGGGAGGAAAAGGCGGATGATTGTCGAAAAGCCCTTCCCTTTTGAGCTGCTCTTTTAATAGTTGCAGTTTCCGATAAATCGCACCCTCGCCGTACGGCTGAATGTCCCGTATATGAAAGGATACTCGGTTGCCTTTGACATAATAATTGACCGACCCGGTGACAATTACGGTTTCGCCCACCTCGGGAAGAAAACCGCCGGAAAAACGAACGCAACGCAATATACTGCTCTCGTCTTTAAGGGTCAGATACAGGTTTCCGCCCGACTCGGAGCGTTCGCCGACCTCGCCTATGACGGCAATATTTTTCAGTATAAGCTCGTCGTCGAAAACGCCTTTTATATAGTTATTAAGTTGAGTTACGGTCAGCTTATTCCTTTCCAAAATACGCCGCCTTGACGGAATTGGCAAGTAACATTGTTATCGTCATAGGTCCGACTCCGCCGGGAACGGGCGTAATAAAGCTTGCCTTTTGACTTGCTTCGTCAAACTTGACGTCTCCGTACAGCTTGCCGTCCACACGGTTCATTCCGACATCTATCACAACCGCGCCCTCTTTAACCATGTCTCCGGTCACAAATTCCTTGCGCCCGATTGCCACGACCAAAATGTCCGCATTTAAGGTATGCTCTTTTAAATTTGCGGTCTTGGAGTGACAAACGGTAACCGTCGCATCCGCCGCAAGCAACATTTGCGCAATGGGTTTACCGACAATATTGCTTCTGCCGATAACTACCGCATTTTTGCCTTTAGGCGAAACGCCCGTGCTCTTAATGAGCTCCATAATTCCGCTCGGAGTACAAGCCGCCAGGCACTCGTTGCCAAGCATAAGATTGCCCGCGTTTACCGCATGGAATCCGTCCACGTCCTTTTCGGGTGCAACGTGCCTCAGCACCGTCCTTTCGTCCACACCGTCGGGAAGCGGCAACTGAACCAAAAGTCCGTCGATATTTTTATCGGCGTTAATCGTCTCAACAAGTTCAATAAGTTCTTCGGTCGTTACATTCTCCGGCAGATAATACTCGAAGGACTTTACACCGCATTCCTCGCAGGCAACTATTTTGTTGCGAACGTAAATCTTGCTCGCGGCGTTCTCTCCCGCCAAGATAACGGCAAGACCTATTTTTCTACCGTATTTTTTCTCGTACGCCTCTGCTTTTTCGCGAATCTCTCCGCGAATCTTAAGCGAAAGCTTTTTTCCGTCAATCAGCGTTGCGCTCATTTAAGATACTCTCCTTGTTTTTAATAATCGATGCAACGATACCGTTTATAAACGACGGACTGTTATCCGTAGAGTAAACCTTCGCCAATTCCACGGCTTCGTTAGCCGAAACCTTGACGGGTATATCGTCCAAAAACAAAATTTCGTAAGCCGCAATCAGTAGAATGGATAAATCTATCCTATAAATTCTGTCGATTGCATAACCGCTTGCATAGCCTGCGATAACGCCCGACAAAAATTCGCGCTCGGAAAAAACGCCGGTTAAAAGCGTGTCCAAAAAGCGCTTGTCCTCGTCGTTAAAATCCGAGGTAAGCGCAGTATAACTCAGTTTGTTGTCACTGCCGTTTATCAGCCTTTCGAAAATCAATTTAAAGGCGTTCTCTCTTGCCGTTTTTCTCATTATAACTCCAAAAACGCCGACAGACTTCCTCCGGTTCACAAGAGGAAGTCATTTCGGCAAAACAAATTTTTAATTACTTTCGTCGAAGCAAACGCCCAAAACGTTTACATTGATCGTACCCACTTTGAATGACGTCATACTCTCGACTATATGTTTGATGTTCTCCTGCACGCGGTACGCAACCTCCGCACAGGAAAAGCCTATCATTACGTCGATATAAACGTCCACGTTTATCGCATCGCCGTTCATATCGGTACGTATACCCTTGCCGCGCAATCCCGCCACGCCGCGGATTTCCATTGCCGCAAGGGAAATAATGGACACAACGACTTTATGTCCGTAATTCACCTTACCGGTAAAATCTGCATTATAACGTGATTTGAACGGCATTTTGCGCTCCCGTAAAGTTTTATGACGCGCCGCGAGCCTCTTATTCAGTCGACCGCGCACCGAGACACATTATAATTATACCATAGTTTTCGGCAAATTACAAATACTTTTTCTATTCGACCGGAATTATTCTTACGCTTAATGCCCCTTTTCCCGTTTCGGCAGTTACGATTTCGAGTACTTTCGCGGCTTGCTCCTTGGTAAGCTCCGATACCTTAAGGATTATGTTAATATTTTCGGTCGTGCTTGTTACAACTGCGTCCTCGAAGCCCGCCGCTTTAATGAGTCCCTCGAGTACAAGCTCGGTCTCCATTGCCGCAGTCAGAGCAAGCTTGTCGCTCTCGGCTTTTGCAATAGCCTCGGGCGACGACCCCTCACCCGTGATGATAGCGTCGAGATACAGTACGGACTGGTTTCTGGTTTCCACGCGATCGGTGCGGTACGTTGCGAAAAAGTCACTGCTCTCGTTGAGGGCACCGGCATTCGCTTTTTCTGCGGTCTTGTTTAAGTATATATTAAGCACGCCCGTCAAAACAAGCAACGCCACCATACCGACCAACACGAAAATCTTACTCTTTTTTCCTAACATTTTTTATATCCTCCCATGGATTTATTGACTTGATTATTTACCTTCGAACACCGCGACCTTTTCGGGCGAGATGTCCATTAGCGTTGCCACCATATTCATTACGTCGAGTTTGAGCTTAACGTTGCTCGCCCCCGCAACCACTACAACTACCCCCAGTGGCTTGGGATAGATTTCCCTTAAGACTACGGGCTTACCGCTGCCTAGTATCGTAGGCGCCATTGACGACGAGCTCTGGCTTTCGCTTGTCGTATAAGCAATTACCGCTTCTACACCCGACTCCCAATTTACGATAACCGTTGCCTGTTTGTCACCGCTCATTTTTTTAACCGCGTCCGTCACCTCCGATTGAAGTCTTGCGCAGTAATCCACCGAGGCGGATACCTCGCCGCTCTGCGATTTCGAGTCGCCGATAAACGACGAAAAATAGATTGCAAGCATGACTGCGACGGCGAGAACGGCAAGTATAATTTCCTTGTGTTTAAGATCCTTTAATCTTTGAATTACCGATTTACCGTTCTTTTTATCCATACACGCTTATCTCGCTTTTTCCGACGTTGAGCAAGCTTGACACCAACTCAATCGCTAACTCATTCTTATTTATATGCTCGTTATTTCCGTCTATTACGGATTCGGACAAATTTATAATAACTTGTACGATTTTTATTTCTTCCGCTTCGTTTGAAGCCTTGATTTTAACATGTGCACCGTGTATTCCGCCCGATTCCAACTGTTTTTCGGCACTGCGCTCCAATATATTAAGTTTTTGTCCGTTAACAAACTCCAGATAGTTTTTATCGGTTTCGCGCTTAAATTCGGGCGTATTGCCGTCAAACGAAAATCCGTTCTTT
>CAZBTB010000084.1:0-6648 GCA_964494605.1 uncultured Lachnospiraceae bacterium | reverse complement strand
TGGCGGTGCGGTGAACGTTTTCGATAATCTCGATACCGTCGTTTAAGCTGCTGCCCTCTTCGTCCTCTTCGACGATAATGCGCTCGGCGTCGACGTACGTAACGGTACCCGACTTACGCGCAACAACCATTACGCCCGAGTCGTAAGCGATTTTGTGCTCGATACCCGTACCTACGATAGGAGCTTCGGGCTTAAGGAGCGGCACTGCCTGACGTTGCATGTTGGAGCCCATCAGCGCACGGTTGGTATCGTCGTTCTCCAGGAACGGAATAAGCGCGGTAGCGACCGAAATCATCTGACGCGGGCTTACGTCCATGTAGTCGATGTCGTCGCGGTAACGCTCCGCAATGTCCTCGCGGTAACGCATCATGACACGTTCGTTGACGAACCAGTTGTTCTCGTCGAGCGGCTCGTTAGCCATGGCAACGACGTAACGGTCCTCTTCGTCGGCGGCAAGGTAATGAACCTCGTCGGTGACGCGGTGATTGACCTTGTCTACTTTGCGGTACGGAGCTTCGATAAAGCCGTACTCGTTAATGCGAGCATAGCTCGACAGCGAGTTGATTAGACCTATGTTCTGTCCTTCGGGCGTCTCTATCGGGCACATTCTCGAGTAATGCGAATAGTGAACGTCGCGGACCTCGAAGGACGCGCGCTCGCGGTTAAGTCCGCCGGGACCTAACGCCGAAAGCTTTCTCTTATGCGTAAGCTCTGCAATGGGGTTGGATTCGTCCATGAACTGGCTGAGCTGCGAAGAACCGAAGAACTCCTTGATTGCGCTCGTCACGGGACGGATATTGATAAGGTTCTGAGGCGTGGGCGGCTCTGCGTCCGACTGAATCTGCATGCGTTCGCGAACGACGCGCTCCAGTCTTGCGATACCGATACGGAATTGGTTCTGAAGCAATTCGCCGACGCTTCTTACGCGACGGTTGCCTAAGTGGTCGATATTGTCGCAGTAACCGATGTCGTACTTCAGTCCCGAAACGTAGTTGATCGTAGCGATAACGTCGTCGATAAGCATGTGTTTAACCACAAGCGTGTCGAGATTGTCGATAATGAGGTTTTTGAGCAACTCCTCATTGCCGTCCGCCTCGTCAAGCAACTTCTTTAAGGTCGGATAGTAAACCTTTTCGTTTACGCCTAAAGACTTGGCGTCGAAATTGACGTAGCCCGAAATGTCCACGTGACGGTTGCCGTACACGTAGAAGCATTTGCGTTCTTTGCCTACCATAACGCCCACGCGGTTGATGCCCGCGTTCTGAATGGCGATTGCCACCTCTTCGGTAATCTTCTTGCCCTTTTCGACAAACACCGTGCCGTCGCCGTCAACGATATTTTCGAATGCAGGCAAACCCGTGATACGGGCTGCAAGCGCGAGCTTTTTGTTGAATTTATATCTGCCTACACGGCTGAGATCGTACTTTCTGCGGTCAAAGAACAGTCCGCGCACGAACTGCTTGATAGAATCGATGTTGGGGATTTCGCCCGGACGCATCTTGCGGTTCAACTCCTTAAGCGCGTCGTCCTCGGACTTGTTGGGGTCCTTGTCGATCGTGTTAGCCATAAGCTCGTCCGACTCGAAAACCTTAGTCATAGCCGCGTCGTCGGAGAACGACTCGTAAGCTGCCGCACCCGCTACGTTGCCCACGAGCGGAACGTACTTAAAGCTGTCGAGAATGGGAGTAGGCTCTTCGAACGCGCTGCCGAGAACTGCAGACAGCGAGCGCACTAGAACGGACGCCTGCACCTTACGCTGACGGTCGACGTGCACCCACAAAGTGCCCTTGTCGTCCTCTTGGAACTCAAGCCAAGCGCCGCGCGACGGAATGTTGGTTGCGCCGTAATAGTTCGCGCCCGTGCGGATATCTTTGACAAAGTTAAAGTATACGCCGGGAGAACGTACGAGCTGAGATACGACTACACGCTCCGCGCCGTTTATGATAAACGAACCGTTGGGGGTCATGAGCGGCATGTCACCCATAAAGACTTCCTGCTCGGTAATAAGCCCCGTCTCCTTGTTTACGAGACGAACCTTAACTTTAAGCGGAACGGCGTAAGTCGCGTCGCGATCCTTACACTCCTTCTCGGTGTACTTAGGGGTCATCTCAAGATGATGCTCCAAAAACCAAAGCTCCATCTTGTTGCTGAAGTCCCTGATCGGCGAGAAGTCTTTAAAAACTTCGCCGATGCCGTTTTTCAGGAATTCGTTGTACGAATCCTTCTGCACTTCCACGAGGTAGGGCATTTCGCATACTTCGTGAACCTGCGCAAAAGATCGTCTTTCGGTATTCCCGTACTTGACCTTTCTGATAGTTCTGACCGACATTCGATTTCTCCTAAAATATGTTGTTTGTTATTTGTTTACCGTGTCAATGCCCATAGTGGGCATAATACCACATTATAAAATAATAACACTCTTATACAGATTTTGTCAAGTGTTTTGATATAAATAAATTTTTTAAAATTTTTCCCGAAATTTTTTTGGTGCAATGCCAATAAAAATCGGTGGAGATCCCTCGTCGGCTCGCGCCTCACTCGGAATGACATTACAGCAACAGGCAACGCGGGTTAAGTCTAAGGCTTAGTCTGCGTCCGAGATCCCTCGTCGAACCTCGTTTCACTCGTCTCTCGCTCGGAATGACATTACAGCAACCGGGCTACGCGGGGTTAGCACTTAGGCTTAGTCTGTGTCCGAGATTCCTCGTCGGCTCGCGCCTCGCTCGGAATGAGAAAATAATAAAAACGCCGCAGGCAAAGACTAAGCCTAGCCTTATCCCCCTTAGCTTAGTTACTGTAATGTCATTCCGAGCGAGTTTCGAGCTTTAGGCGAAGAAACGACGAGGAATCCCCACCTTATAAAAACAAAACCCCGTCGCGGACACTTCCGAAACGGGGTTTTACGTATTTAATTATTGCTTTTTATTACTCGTTATCTCCTGAAAGTTCGGGCAAATGAACGTCGGTATAACCGATACCGGATACGCTGACACGGTATTCTTTACCGTCCTCATCCTCTGCGGTAAAGCTCATAGAACTAATTGTACCGTCGTTAAAATACAACTCGTACTTTACGTTGTAAACGGTAACCGACTGGCCGAGCCACGTGAAATTCTCGATTTTTTCCGATTCTATTTTGCAACCGCTGCCACGCCAGAATGCATCGGCAAAATTATTCTTGGCATAAGCGAACGTCGGATCTATTATACTATCCTTATACTGCGCAACGTTCTCCGCCGGAGTTTTGGCGCCGTTATCTTGGAAATCCATACGCTCCTTAATCCAGTTACCGTCGTTGTAGTCATAGCTGTAATTGTAGTAATAATCTTCTCCTTCGACGTATTCGACATAAAAATTATCGTTGCTGTCGCCGTCGTGATGATACAAATTACCGGCAAACTCGCCGTTGTAATTGTATTCGTCTGCTTCGCTGTATGCCCATAAGCCGAAGTTATCGGTAACGCAGTTATCGATTGCCGCCGTAAACTCGCTTTCGGTAACGTACGGTGCCTCGGACTCGTCGGGGAGCGTTATTTCCGCTTCACCCTTTCTGAACGATAAATAAAAACTGCTGTTGTCGGGATCGCTTTCGTCAAGATAACCGCTGACAGACATACTGTCAAACTTACCGTCTTTTACCGAGAACATATATTGCACGCCGTAAAGCGTAAACGTACCCTGTTCGGAAAACGCAGGTAAACCGCTTACTTCGCCCACGGCTATTATGCAATTGTCACCCAACCATAAAGCGCTGTTATATTTATTTTTCGCAGGCGCAAAGTACGGATTGAATAAATCCTGATACTGTGCCTCGAACTCGGCAAAAGTTGCGGGATAGTTATCACTGTCCGTAACGTCAACTTTTCCCCACTCATAATCCTCGTTTTGCACGTAGGACCAGATAGTCTCACCGTCGTAATGGGCGTACATATCGTTGCCGCCTTGGCTCATATGGAATTTACCGTTGTCGAATTCGACGTTAGCGTATATTCCCGGCATGTAGATATAAATTCTCGCATTATCGCCGTAGCTTTCGTCAAACGCCGCCTCGAACTGCTCTTTCGTTACCGAGTTTTCCACTACTTCGGGGAATTCGATAGCCACGCTGTCGATATCGGTGATTTCTACGACTACTTTTTCGTCGTCGGAGTGCTCTGCATCGTTATAGAACGTCTCTTTGAACGACGTCATCTTGCCGTCCGTGAATACGATCTCATAGCTTGCGCCGTAAACGTGTTCTTCGCCTTCCTCGCCTTCGACCGTGTAATCGATATTATTAAGGATATAAGCGTTTTTTGTTTCGTCGAATACGGCAATATCGAATTTATCCTTTGCGCCTTTAGTAAAGTTATTTATCATCCCCTTAGCCGTATTTCTGAACTCGTCCAAGTCGTCGGACATGCCCTCGGGCATTTCTCCGATCATTTCAAGCAGCGCCATGGCGTCGATTTTGATGAAATGAAGCGTTTCGTCCTCTTCGTCCTCAGGCTCGCTCATACCCATAAACTCAAGCGGCAAATAAACAAAAATGTCTTCGTCCTCGAAGCTTACGTAAATAGTAACGAAATCGAACTGCACGCCGTAAGCGCTGTCGCCTAATGTGAAAGACATTACGCTTTCGGATTGCTCGCCCGTCTCTTCGTCGATGCCGCCGTACGAGGTCTCCTGCACGGAGAAGGTCGAGTACGGGAATGCCATAGCCGCTTCCCATTGCTCTTTCGTTACTTTATTGTCAACGGGTTTTTTGTAGCCGCAAACGGAACACGACCCCCCCCCCCGCCGAACTCGTGGTTGCCTTTGTCTTTTACCTGGTCCTTGTGTTCGCAGGTTGCCGCGTGCCAGTGCTCCGTCTCGCTCGTCGACCAACCCTCCGCATACGTATGCTCGTGTCCGCAGGCGGTAAGCCCGAAAACCGAGAACATCATAACGCACGCGGTCACGATAGCCAAAATGGTTTTTTTCATATTAACTCTCCTTTCAGATTATTATTAGCATTATAAATATATTTTTTGCGTTTGTCAATATCTTTACAAAATATTTTTGATTTCGGACAGCTCGTTGCCCTCCCTGTCTACCGCTTTTACCGTCTTAAAAGTCTCGGGAGCGGTCAAATACTCAACCGCAATATAATCGTAAATATAGCAGTTATCGGGGTGGCGCGCAGTCGCAAGCTCTATCGAGCGGTTGATAAGCTTATCGATAAGCTCAACGCCCTTTCTCGGTTTCCCCGCGAGATTGAACCGCGGCTCGCGGCAGCTGTCCAACGTCGCGACGGCGTGCGGATATTTGACGCACTCGTTAAACGCGGGAATATCCAGATAATGGTTAAACTCGTAGCCGTGGAAGTTAGGGACCTCGTCCACACAGCCGCCCATGATAAGCAAATCATCGACTTTGCGGTTTTTCATAATCTCGAGCGTAACGGTACACGGTCCGAGCGACACGACGTAAAGAGAATCGGTTTCCTTTAACCACTCGGCAAAGTCGACAACGGGCAAACTGCTTGTACTCGGCTCGAACAAATCGCCCATTCCGTCCTCGCCGTGAATACTCGGTAGCTTCGCCCAAGGCTGTTTAAGCCCGCGTGTATCCACAATGCGTACACCCGACTTGTTGCCCTTATAATTATATAGAAGAGTATGTGCGTTCCTATAAGCAACGTTGACTTCGCTGTTGCCGCCGACGGGAACTACGTCCAGTCTGTCCCCTTCTTTCAAGTTGTTTAAAATATGTACCGTTGCGACTGCGTCATCAAGACCGTAATCGCAAAGCACAGCATAATGCTTACTCATTATTACCCTCCTCGGTGGGGAATCTTAACGTAAACGTCGAACCCACCCCGAGCTTACTTTTGACGGTTATTTCGCCGCCCATCATCTCTATAGCAGATTTTGCAATGGTCAGTCCGAGTCCGCTGCTGTTCTTGTCGCGGTTGCGCGCCTTGTCGCAACGGTAGAACCTATCAAAGATATGCGGCAGATCTTTTTCCGAAATTCCATGTCCGCTGTCGGAAATATCTATCTCCGCAAAGCCCTCGTACTCGTCGCAGGTAACAGTGATCGCCGTACCCTCGTCGGAGTACTTTATGGCGTTGTCCACCACCGCGCGCACAACCTCGGTAAACATATTACGGTCGAGCGTAACCGTCACGCCCGCGCCGCTGACAAGCTCGAACTTATGAGTCTTGCATACAAGCGAATAGCTGTCCATAATTCCTTTAAGCTCATCGCCGATATTGAGCCGTTCGGGCGTAAACATATACCGTCCGATTTTCGCCAAAAGAAGAAGCTGTTCGACAATGCGCTTCATGTTCTCCGACTCGCGGGCAATGCTGTCGATACCTTCGTTTAAAATCTCGGGATCGTCTTTTCCCCAGCGCATAAGCAGATTGGAATATCCCTGAATGACCGAAATGGGCGTCTTTAATTCATGGCTGGCATCCGACACGAACTTTTTCTGCCTGTCGAACGACTGCTCCAGTCTGTCAAGCATGGTGTTGATTCGGTCGGTCAGCTCGCGTAGTTCGTCCTGCGAATCCACGTCATCGAGCCGCGTCGTCAGATCGTCACTCGAAATGTTGTCTATCTTTTTGATCATTTTGCGGCGTGGACTTAACATCGCTTGGCTGACTCAGCTACCCAAAGCTCC
>CAZBTB010000083.1:0-6665 GCA_964494605.1 uncultured Lachnospiraceae bacterium | reverse complement strand
ACGCGGCTCGAAAGGCGGTTACGCCATTTCTTCTGAGTATCAGTTCGACAAGTCGTACTTTACCGAAGCGGAAATAAAGCGTCTGACGGACATACTTGCGGATAAAAGCGATAAGCTAAGCTCCGCCATTACCGATAAACTCGCGTATATGGGTAAGCGTAAAGCCGCCGAGCGTTATCTTTTGGAGACGCGCGACCTTATTATCGACGCGGGGCCTTGGAGCAATCCCACGCTCTACCGCGCCAAAATGGAAACTCTGCAAAAAGCAATCGACGGCAAAAAGAGTCTTAATATGATGTACGTCGACAGATACGAGGCGCACACGCACAGACTTTTCGACCCCTACTACCGGATACTTAAGGACGGAGTCTGGTACGCTTTCGGGTGGTGTCACTTCCGCCGCGACTTCAGGCTGTTCAAGCTCGCAAGAATCAGATCGCTTATCGAGACGAACGAAACCTTCGAGCGGCGCGATTGCAACGTATACGAAAAGCTCGAGGGCAGCTTCGACGATATGGAAACCGTAGACCTCGAGCTTGAGTTTTCTTCGACTATATTAAGCGACATAGAGGAATGGTTGGGCTTCGACGCCGTGTCCGAGCGCGGCTATAAATACATAGCAAAGGCAAAGCTGCCCGCCGGCAACGCACTTATAACCAAGCTGCTCAGCTTCGGCTCGAGCATAACCGTACTCGCACCTTCGTTCGTGCGCGAAGAAGTGCTTGTAGAATGCAAGCGCGTATTGCGCAACGCGGGCGAGGAAGATTAAATTTAACTAAGTCTTACGGCGTAAACGTACTCGGCGTTAGCCACGCGCTCGACGTAATTCGCCGTTTCTTTAAAAGGAAACTCCGTCAGCCCCATAGCGAGCCACTTTCTTACGTTGCCTTCGCCTGCGTTGTAAGCGGCAAGCGCAAGCCGTTCGTCCCCGAACTTCTCGAATAAATATTTTAAATAGAACGTACCCAATCTTATATTATACTGCGCGTCGTTCAGCATTTCCTCGCCGTACTCGATATTCAAGCTCTCCGCGCACCACTTCGCGGTAGACGGCATAAGCTGCATAAGTCCAACCGCTCCGCGCTTAGAACGCGCTTTTTCGTCGAACCCGCTTTCCGTCCAGACGACTGCGGCGACAAGCTCGCTTTTCAATCCGTTTTCGGCGGCGGCTTGCTTTATTTCGTTTTCGTATTTGACGGGATAACGCCAGCAAAGCGCGCAAACAAAAAGCACGACAACCGACAAAACAGCGATTGACGCGCATTTTATAACTCCCGAAATATTCACTTCCCGCACGCGACTCTATTGTAAAATCCGACCACTTTACCCTCCAGCTCCTCGAGACTGCCGTCGTTGTATATCACTTCGTCGCTACGCGTTATCCGTTCGCTTTCGTCCGCCTGCGCGCGCAAAATACTTCTTGCAATCTCTTCGGTAATGCTAGTATTCCTGAGCATAAGCCGTTTTATTCTGACGCTTTCGTCCGCCGAAACGTTGACCGTTTTGTCGCACAGCTTATCGCAACCCGTTTCGAACAACAGCGGTACAGCCAAAAACACGATTTCCCGTCCGCTCCCGTCGATCAGGCGTTTCAGTTCAGCCTTTATAAGCGGATGTGTTATCCCGTTCAGTTTTTGCAATTGTGCTTCGTCCGAAAACACCGTTTCGCGCAATATGCGCCTATCGAGCTTTCCTCCGATAAATGCAGTCGGAAACGCTTTTTTCAGCAATTCTTCGCCTTCGCTGCCCTCGGCGGTAACCGAACGCGACACGATGTCCGCGTCTATAATATATGCCCCGAGCTTTTCGAGTATTCCCGTAACCGCGCTCTTGCCGCTTGCAATTCCGCCCGTTATGCCTATAACGTATGGTTTTTTCATATATCTTCCTCAATTGAGATTTATCGTCGGCTTCGCCTCACTCGGAATGCACAAGAATATGAGCACCTCGGTTAAAAAATAAGCTTCACTATCAATCCAAGTCGGCTATACTATTTTGTCATTTCGAGCGAGCAAGGCTTGCCTTGCGACGAGAAATCCCCACCTTATAAACAGTCAACCGTCTTCAGCAGTCTATCCAACTCTTTCCGCTCTCTATATCAACTGTCAACGGAACTCTCAGTTTAACGGCGTTCTCCATTGACGAACGTAAGATTTCCTTGACTGCGTCCAATTCGTCGTCGGCGGTTTCGATGATCAGTTCGTCGTGAATCTGCAAAATCATTTTTGACTTCATGTCCTTGAGCTTTTGGGCAACGTCCACCATCGCAAGCTTTATTATATCCGCGGCGCTACCCTGAAGCGGCATGTTCATAGCCGCGCGTTCGCCGAACTGACGCGTCATAAAGTTGGGCGAGCTTAGCTCGGGAATATATCGTACGCGCCCCAAAAGCGTTTTGGTGTAACCCGTCTTTTTAGCCTCGTCCACAATGGATTCGAAATATGGCTTGATCTCCGCGAAGCGTTCGAAATATCTTTCCATATACTTGCGTGCGGTAGCGACCGAACACTTCAAGCTCTGGCTCAAGCCGTAATCGCTCATGCCGTAGATTATACCGAAATTGACGACCTTGGCTTCTCTGCGCATATGCGGCGTAACCTCGCCGATAGGCACTCCGAAAACCTCGGCGGCGGTGCGTGCGTGAATATCCTCGCCCGCGTTGTAAAGCTCGAGCATGAGCTTGTCGCCCGAAAAATGCGCAAGCAATCTCAGCTCGATTTGCGAATAATCGGCGGAAACGAGCGTAAACCCGTCGCGCGCCACGAACAGTCCGCGCAAAACCTTGCCCTCTTCCTCACGGACGGGAATGTTCTGCAGGTTAGGTTCGGCGCTCGAGAGTCTGCCCGTTGTAGTCATCATCTGTTTATAGTCGGTATGAATAATATTGTCTGCGGTAAGCAGCCGCCTCAAGCCCTCGATATACGTGCTGTTGAGCTTACTGATAAAACGGTACTTGGACACAAGCGGCACGATTTCGTGCTCGTCTACTATCATCTCGAGAATTTCGGCGTTGGTCGAATGCTTGGCGCTCTTTTTCGGATATGGAATCTTTAAGTCGACAAACAGCACTTCGGCAAGCTGTCGAGGCGATTTTAAATTGAAACGCTTGCCCGCGAGCGCAAATATCACGCGGCTGAGCTCGTCCTGCTCGGAATTAAACTTTCCGCCCAATTTTTCGAGCAGCTCGGTGTCCACCTTGACTCCGCGCTCTTCCATATCGAACAAGATATCCACGAGAGGCAGCTCGGCTTTTTCGTAAAGCTCGGTCATGCCCAGCCTGTCGATTTCGCTACGCAGCTCCTCGGCGTACTTAGACAGGGCCGCCGCAGGATAATCGCCGTCGTAACCTACAGAACTTAGCAGCTCGGCAATACTCTCCTCTGACACGCGCATATCGGCAAGATACTGCAACAGTTTTACGTCGTCGTAATAAGTAACGCCTATTCCCGACGCTTTCATCGTGCGCTTGAATTTTTTCGCTTCGAACAGCACCTTTTTTATTTTGTCAGACTCGAAATACGGTTTAAGCGCACCCACTGCCGCCGAGTACGGAAACCCCGCGTCAACCAACGTATGCGTTACGGTTACCGTATATTCGGTTTTGCCGTCAACCGAAAAGGTTATGTCGTCACCGAGCACACAGCTAAAGCTTGCCGCTTCGGAAAGAACGGGCGCGATTTCGTTTAGATCTGTTATCTTATATTTAACAAACGCATTTTCTCGGGTGAGCGCCGCTTTTTCGGAACCTTCGACAAACAGGTCGTCGCGCTTTAACAGCGACTTAAAGGAATTGTCTACAAAAAACGTTCTGACCGTAGCCGGGAAAGGAAATATCAATTTACAATCGAGCGGCTTTACGTCCAGCGGCACGTCGGTTTTTATCGTGGCAAGCTCGTACGAAAGCCGAGCCGACTGCTCACCGTCGGCAAGCTTAGACGCGGCTCTGCCCGTAACCTCGGCAATGTTTCGGTAAACGCCGTCGAGACTGCCGTACTTTGCAATCAGCTCCTTGGCGCTCTTATCGCCCACTCCGGGTACGCCCGGAATATTGTCGCTGCCGTCACCCGCAAGCGACTTATAATCGATAATCTGCGGAGGAGTCAACCCGTACTCTTCTTTGAGCTTTTTTTCGTCGTACACGACGCACTCGGTTATTCCTCGCTTGGTCATAACAACGCGCGTAGTGTCGTTAATCAGCTGAAAACTGTCGCGGTCGCCCGTCACGATATACGTCATAACCTCGTCGGTGCTTGCAAGCGTGCCGATAATATCGTCCGCCTCGTAACCAGCAAGCTCGACAATCGCGATATTCATGAGCTTAAGCTGTTCTTTTAAAATAGGCAGCTGAACGGCAAGCTCTTCGGGCATTCCTTTACGCGTCGCCTTGTAGCCGTCAAACATCTTATGTCGAAAAGTCGGGTGCGGCAAGTCAAACGCCACTGCCGCATACTTGGGCTTAAAGTCCTCTATAGCCTTTATCAGCATCATCGTAAAGCCGTACACAGCCTGCGTCGGCTTACCTTTACTGTTTGTCAGCGGCGGAAGCGCGTAATAAGCCCTGTTAATCAGGCTGTTCCCGTCTATAAGCAGCATATTATCCATTTTACGCCCTCCGTTAAGCTCTGTTACTTTTAACTATTTTTTCCATTATACTACCTTTTTAAAAAATTATCAATCATTTGCTTGTCAACTCGCTCAAAATATGCTATTATAATATAGCTGTCGCAAAAGTGTGACACTTGAAATTGTTATTGATTTTGCCGCCGTGGTGAAGTTAGCACACGATTGGCTCAACCTGACCGCGATAGCAACCAATTCAAAAATCAATAAATCCGTGCCGCCGTGGTGAAATTGGCAGACGCGCGGGACTCAAAATCCCGTGGTAGTGATACCGTGTCGGTTCGACCCCGACCGGCGGCCCCATAGGAAAAGGGACTACGTAAACGTAGTCACTTTTCCTATGGTGATACCCGTGCGGGAACGACAGTCCCCGCTTGTCGAGTTTACTCCACCACAAACATAGCAACTATAAGGCGGCAAAATGTCCTCTCTTTTCGGTTGGTACCCTTACACCTTTCCCGTTTTGATTTACTTGGTTCCGTCCACCATCCAGACGTAACCCCACTTCGAGGGCGGAGTTTCGTAGAAAGTAACGTAGTCGGCCGCTTGCTCGAGGAAGGTTCCGCGGTAAAGCGTGCGCTTGACTCTGAACTCCACCATACCGTCGATAAGCTCGCGGTTTTTACGTAATGCCTCGGCTTTTTCATCGGCAGTGCCGTTAGCCATAATGTTTTCCATGGTAAAGAATAGGTCGTAGAAAAGCACCTGCAAGCGCTCGCACCTTACGCGCTTAACAAACCTCTCCTCCCCTGCCGCCTTTTCCGCCTTGTCGAAAAGCTCGTACATTTTGGCGATAACCTCGGCATGCTTTTCTTTGGGAATTGCCGGAACGGTCTTTTTTCTTCTGGCTTCGTCGACTATTGCGCGCGCCTTATGGTCGCCGCCCGTCGGAATATCGTCTCTCTTTTGAGCATCAGGGTCTATCGCAAAACCGACCTGGTGCACATCTTTAACCGACTCCGCCCACAAATCGATAAACTCGCGAATGTACTTATATCCGCCACCGAAATAACCTTTTAAGAATTCGGTCGTGTGCCGCTCGTACTCCTCGCGGGACATATCGGGCTCGAAGCAGAGCTTAGCGAGCAAGTACGCCTTAAGCTGAGTGAAGCAGTGGTCTCCGTCAAACCGCTCGCGCTGAAGCTCGGCGTAAAAGCCCTTGACGCTGTGCTCGCGGTAGAAACGGAAATTATCGTAATAGTACGACAGGCTCGCCTGCGGATATAAGCTGATCGAGTGATTGTCGTAATACTCCCAAACTATAATATTATCGCACTTGTCGCCCCACGCCGCAATCTCGGAAGCAAGCTTCGCGTTTATGGGACAGTTGGGGTCGGCAATGGCGTGATTGTGACACATGTTTTGCGTACAATACTGCAAAACAACGTTCTTTTCGAGCTTGAACGACGGCGGAATAAGCGTGTAAGTATAGGCAAACGTGTGAATTTTTACGTGCGGAAACTCCTCGCCCACCGCTCTTGCTACCTTGTTGACAAAGCCGAAAAACAAGTCGCTCAAGCCTATCCGCTCGATTTCGGCTTTGCACTTATCGCACCTGCAGTAATTCCAGTTATCGTCCTGCGAAACCGAAAAATACGTGCATTTCGGATTGCGGCGTATGCGGTTTTTAAGCGACTCGATTACCGCCTCGAGCGCGCCCTCGTCGCTTAAGCAAACCTGACCGCCGTTGTTTTTGATTCTCTTTCCGTTCACAAGCGCAAAATATTCGTCGTGTTCCTGATACTTCGGTTCTTTGAGTATGTCGCCGCCCGACAGCGTGTGACACGTCTGTCCGCCGTAAGTAAGTCCCAAGCCGTGCGCGTTGTCCATCGACTCGAAAAAGCTGTTGACGTTGAGCCTGAAAGCCATTCTCGTGTCCGCGTCGAGAATGCCGCATAAATCGCGGTACTCGAGCGACTCGGTACCGACGTGCGTAATCTTCGTCCCGGCGGGAACGACAAACTCGCCCTCGGTCGGAATGTACACTTCGTCGCGGGCAAAGCACCTTACGCCCAAAAACCGCTCGAGCACTTCCATAACCCCGT
>CAZBTB010000082.1:0-6683 GCA_964494605.1 uncultured Lachnospiraceae bacterium | reverse complement strand
CTTGCTTTCGCCGCTCGCCATATCGGCGGTAACGTACTTGTTTTCGGTGTCGGTGATAATCTTATCCTCGGGTTGAGCGCTGCGTGAAATGACTTTACTGTCCTTGACGATCTTGTAGGGCATTTTTGCGCCGTAAATCTCGACGTGCGCCGTGGTGTCGTCGCCGTACGATTTTATAAACACCGGTCCGCCGCTCGAATTTACAAAACACATGTCGCTCGTACCCGAGTTTACCATTGCGTCAAACGACGGCGCGACGTACGACGGCGGCAACGAATGGTTGCGTACCTTGGTTATGTTCATGTCCGCCAAAAGCGCGCAATTATAAACGGTAGTGGAGGCTTGACAAACTCCTCCGCCCGTTCCTTCCACGTACTCGCCGTCCACAATGATCTTTGCTTCCTGAAAGCCGTTAGCCGCGGTACGCTTACCAACAATTTTATTAAACGAGAACTCCTCACCGTCGTCTATCCGCTTTCCGTTGATCTTGCTCAGCGCAAGCCGAATATTGTGTTTGCGGTTGTCGCTCGAGTGCGAATAATCGGTCGTATAGCTCGAGCGCAGGTACGTATACTCTTTAAGCTCGTCGGCAGTAACGGCAGGAGCAAGGACGTCGGCGTTAACAGCAACCGACACCGACGACGACCTCCTTAGCGCCGTATAAATATCGTAGTAAAGACGCTCCTCGCTCACCGAATACCCCACCGCTTCGCGTGTTATCGTAAACATAGGCTTGCCGTAAGGCTTAAAGATCATGGTTGCGTCCTTGGGCTCGCAGTTTATTTTCCGCATAATCCCGTCCACAGTATTCTTTAACAGCGGAAAACTGTAAAGCATAGCGGCTTTACACGACGAACCCAGCGCCAGGTTCTCCTCTACGCACTTGATTTTTTCTTCATAAGGCGCATTGATCCGCCTGTCGTGAAAATCGGATATTACCGTAAAATCGGGCGCAGGCAGAATTTCGTCGTTGTAGCTCGCGGTTATTCCGCCGAACCTAAGCTCCACCCTAACCCGCGCTTCTTCGGCATAGGCCTTAGACCGTATTCCTTGCATACAGCAAACCGCCGCCGCGATAATCAATACCGCAACAGCGACAACGGTAATGGGTATGAGATTTTTCCTGCGTCTTTCCATACATATATTATGTATACTTGCACCCCATAAATATATAAGGTAACTTATGGAAAAAACCGACCGTGCTTTCGGTCGGTTTATGTATTACTCCAAATCTGCGCGTTTCCTTACCTGAGCGAGCAGCCACTCTTCGGTGTTGAGCTTGGGGTCGATAAGGCAGGAACGCCAAAGCTCCTCTAAAAGTCCGCCTATCTTGACAGGCTGAATACCTTCTCTAATTAGCACGCTGCCGTCAAGCTTGAGTTCGCTTAAACTGAGCGGCGCGCCCTCGTCGATAAGCTTTTGTTTGACGATCGCGATACGGTTTTCTTTTGTTTCGTCGTCCATACCGCGGGCGCGGTTGTCCGCGTCCATGAGCGCAACAAGCTTGTCTATCCTTTCGAAGTTTTGGGCAACGAAAATGCGGATTTTAGCCTCTTTGGTATTGCGTTGTAAATCGTACATGTGGTTTGCGCACAGCCACTCTGTCTCGTCGAGTACTTCGTTAGGATACTTTAAGCCGTACTCGCCCAGCGTATAGCGGACGATATTAGCCGACACGCGTTCGTGTCCGTGCATGTTGCCGAACTTAGTTACGCAATAGGGCTTACCCACGTCGTGCATAAGCGCGGCAAGGCGAATGTCGGGACCGGCGTACATTACCGTGCGGTTGATGTGCTCGAGCACGTCAAACTTATGGAACGCAGGGTTTTGAGCCACTCCCGCGCCGTCCTCCAATTGCGGAACAAGATATTTCCAAAGCCCCAACTGGTGAATAAGTCTCAAGCCGCGGTAGTGCGCACCCGGCACTCCGTACTTGGTGTCCGCTACCAGTATTCTGTTGAGCTCGTCGCGGCGGCGCTCGGCGGAAATATCGCGAAGAAGCGACGCGTTGGCAAGAGCCGCTTTTGCCGTTTCACCGTCTATCTTAAAGCCTGTTTCGACGGCGATACGAACCATTCTCAAAATACGCAGACCGTCGGAAGCGAACGTCTTTTGCGGATTGTAGCTGCGGATAATCTTTTTTTCAATGTCGGCAATACCGCCGAGAGGATCGACGATTTCGTCGTTTGTGATGTCGTAATAAACGCTGTTGCACGTAAAATCGCGGCGCATTGCGTCCTGACGGATATCGGTGGTAAAGCGCACCTCAATGGGCGAATGTCCGCCGCCCGGCGCGTATTTTTCCAACCTGAAAGGCGTGTACTCGAATTTATCGTCGTTGAAACGTATAATAGCCGTACCCAGCTTGTAGTTGACTACTTTCGTCCGGTAACGGCTGCTTATGCCAAGGGCTTCGGCAATGGCGGGACCTGCGATGTCTATGTCCGTTTCGCCCAAGCCCGCAAACTTATTGCGCACAAAACCGCCCACCACGTATATCGGGCAGGAGGACATGCTGTTTAGCTTTCGTAAGCTATCGGGAATATCTAGAACCATGCGTTAATTATATCAAATAAATGCAATAAATGCAAGCTTTTACAATTTATTTTCGGTATAAGCGGATAAATATTTGATTTTTATCACAAAAAATAATATACTAATAATCGGCGGTTAAGTTTGCCGCCACGGAGAAACAACGGAAAATGATTAACATTATCGCGAACCCCAACAGCGGTTTGGGACGAGGAAAAAAGAATATAGAAAAAATTTCGAGGTACTGCATTAAAAACGGTATCGAGCATGCTTTCCACTTTACCGAACGCCCCGGGCATGCGACCGAAATCGCAGCCGAGTTAACCAAAAACGGCGGCGAAATCGCGGTAATGGGCGGAGACGGATCTTTCCACGAGACGCTCAACGGCATTGCCGACCTAAAAAACACAACGCTGGGGTTTATCCCCTCGGGCCGCGGCAACGACTTTGCCCGCTCGGCAAACCTCAGCCTCGATCCGATAAAAGCCTTCGAAGCTATAGTCCGCGGCAAAACCAAACAGATAGATTTTATCAAAGTGGGCGAAAAACGCTGTCTTAACGTTGCGGGCACGGGACTGGACATAGATGTACTCGAGCGCGTCGCCGGCAGCACAAACAAAATAACTTACGTCATTTCGCTTATATATTGCCTGAAGCACTTCGAACCGTACCACGTCGCCGTTAACGTAAACGGCGAAACGCACGAATTTGACTGTATCATGGCGGGCGTTTGCAACGGCAAGGCATTCGGCGGCAATATCAGACTGGCTCCGATAGCAAAAATCGACGACGGCAAGCTGGACGTAATCGTCATGACGATGCCCAAGGACGGAAAAATAATGAAAGTCCTTCCGAAATTTATCAAGGGCAAGCACATGGACATGCCTCTTACGCACCACTTCGTATGCGACGAGGTCAAAATCGAAACCTCGCGCCCCATCGAGCTTGACGGCGAAATATACCGCAATCTCGGCTTCGACTGCTCGATAGTCAAGGGCGGCTTAAGAACTTATATAACCGAATAAATGTAAAACCCTTGCGGCAAGCAAGGGTTTTTCGTTATACCAGATTGACGTTTTTGGATGTTATCACAATTATATAATTGTCCACGTTGTAGATATTGTATTTCAGTTTTGCTCTTTCCAGCGCGCTTATCAGAGTCCCAACCGATCTATCGACAAGCCCGGCTTTAATCAGATTGAAGCCTTTTTCGGCAATCTTGACTTCGACGGCGACATAATCCGATTTAACTATGCCGTTGAAGGTCGCTACCGTTTGCTTTCCGTTCGAGTCGAACTTACCGTTTATATAACTTACAAGAGCATTGGAAAAGCCGTTCAAATCGGTTTTGTCCGTGACGTAGCATGTAAAATCGGAGCTGTCCAACCTGCTTTCGTTAAACAAATTATACGGCATGGCGGAGGTTTGGGGATAGTTTGTATCCTCGTCCTCGGTATGCGTGCCCTTCATTTCGGCATCGGTCTTTAAAAAGTACTGATGCGAGGCTATTTCGTAGCTTTCCACAGTCTCGCCGAACAGCGATTTGCTCTTTAACTGCACCTGGAAATCTCCCCAGGTACAATCGACGATATACCACTGCCCGCGCACTTTTACCTTGTTCCAGGCGTGACCGCCGTCCGACCCGCCCACATATGCCGTGCCCGTTACGCGTACGCAGGGTATTCCCTCTAAGTTACACATGAGCGAGTAGGTTTTGCTCATTCCGTCGCATACTGCGAAAAAGCTGTCGTCGGTAAGCACACTTTCGATATAGAACGCACTGTATTTTACCGCTTCGGATATCTCGGATATCGAGCTTGCGTGACTGTTGTAAAGCACGCGCCACATTATCCAATCGTAAATTGCGTGCGCTTTGTCAACGTCCGTCATGTCGTCGTCCAATATTCGGTTAAGCACCTTTTTGGCGTAGTCGTAAGCCTTTTTTGCTCTCGAATTTTCATTACTCGAAAAATCGGGGCGGTACCCCATTTCCAGAATACGGTAAAGCTGATCGGTAGTTTCGACCATAGCGGCAGGTATACTCTCGTCGTCGGCGGCAAGCTTTGTGTTTGCGTCTCTGCCCGTCGCGCTCACGTGCGGAGCTATTCCGTCGAGCTGCTTGGCGCTCACCTCACCGTGGGCCTTTGACGGAGTACTGACCGTATTAAACGTAAACTCCAGATACACGATATTGTTGTCGCTCTTGTCGCGCTTTACGTCAATCGAGTACGAACCCGTATAACCTGCGCGGTTAAACGCCGCCTCGCTTAAGCGACTGAGCGTAACGTTCGGTTTATAGCCGAAGTATACTGTAGCTTTTGAATCGGTCGGGCGGTTTACGGGCTGATTGCGGTAAAGCATCATATAATCGTAAAACGCGAAAAACTCATCGTCCGACGAAATGTAACGGTTGCCGCCGAACCATCTTTTCTCCAAGTATTCCCTGATTTTCGGGTTCAATTTATCGGTTATCAACGGCGCGGAATAATCGGACGGCTGCACGTAACTGCCGTTACCCTCGCTCTTGACGTCGAAAATATATCCACTGTCGAATAAGTTGATTTCGCCGCTTTCGATTATAAGGCATCCGCCCGTCGCCGGAAACTCTTTAATCGACTTATCGGACATGTTCGTTGTGCGAACGGTAAAAATTTCGTCTGCCGAAACGGAATCCCATTTGAGCGCAACCGCGGGATAGAAGGTATCGAAATCCACCTTTAACCCCTCGGGCACAACCGCTCCCGAAACCGTAAGATAAATCGATTCGTCATATATCAAATTGCCGTTTACGACCGCAACAACCTCGAATTGCCCTACGCGGTCGGGCGTAAAACCGAACTCCGCTCCGCCCTCTTGTATCTTTATATTATTAACGTACCATTCGACTATGTCTTTAGCCGTTATTTGTCCGTCAAGCTTAAAACCGACTTCGGACGTACTGCCGAACGTCTGGTTAAGCACACCCGAGGTTTTTACCAAAGTGGGCAAATCCGCCGTGCCGTCAAAAGTATTGACGGTTATTTCGGCTTCAAATACTTTGCCCTCTCGGTTGGTTACCGATGCGGCAACGGTAGTCAGCTCGACGCGCTTGGACGGAGCGACGGTATAAGTGCCGCCCTTGTAATTTATTACCGACATGCCGTTTACGCTCCACGATACGTTAAACCGCCCCGCGGAAACCTTGCCGTCGTTAATGACCGCGTAAATATCGGTGGCTCTAATATCTCCGAGCTCTCTCGACCGAGTATCGGCTCTCAGCTCGAACTTATCTATCTCGCCCGTAACTTCCACTGTACAGGTAGCCGTTCTGCCCATGGAGTCAGTGGCGGTAAGCTCGCTCACGCCCGACGAGCGTGCAAATACTCGCTTACCCTCTACTATCGTCAGCACGTTGGTATCGGCGGCGGTAAGCTTAAAGGTAAAATTCATCGGCGCGCTCGGCTCGAAAGAAAAATCCTCTGCCGTATAGATTTTATCCTCGCCCACGAACATGCCGATTTCCGTCTCGTTGAAAAAGAACTCGTAGCCGTTAGAGGCAGAAGAAGAAAAGCCGCAGTCAAAGTCAAAGCAACCGAAAGCCCCGCCAAGCAACAAAACAAGGCTGAGCGCAACGGTTATCAGTGCGTTTATAAAATTGACTTTACGCCTTTTCATGGTTATATTGTATCATAAATATACTTTAATTACAACACTTTTTCCGCTTGTCAGACACGATTTAATCGGATTTTAACAAAATAACCGAAAGTTCTATATGCCGATACCGTCAAATAAAATATATAGAAAACACTTATTTAAGGACTTAACTATGAAAAAAACTATCTTTTCGGCTGTATTCACTCTGTCGGTTTTCACCGTTATCGACCGCGCGCTGGGGTTTGTGTTTAAGATATTCCTATCCCGCGAACTGGGCGCGGAAATGTTGGGCGTTTATCAGGTCGCGCTATCCTTCTTCTTCGTGCTGCTCACCGCGACGACAAGCGGAATCCCCTTGATCGTAAGCAAACTGACCGCAAAGTACAGGATAGAAAACGAACTGAAAAAAGAGCGTGCGCTGACTGCCGCCGCACTGATCGTGGGGCTTATTGTCGCCGTCGTAGTAGTGGGCGCGGTACTGCTACTGTATAAGCCGCTCGGAAACATTTTCGCCGATT
>CAZBTB010000081.1:0-6743 GCA_964494605.1 uncultured Lachnospiraceae bacterium | reverse complement strand
GGATAATGGGCGCGACGATTTTGACTAAGGTCGTAACCGTTTCGGTCATAGTCTTTTCGCTTGCTTTGCCGTCTACTTTATACAGAGTATTCACAAGCTCCATGACGCGAGCGACCGCGGTGTTAAACGAGAAGTTATTGAGGTCGTTGTCTACGTTCTTTATGCAGTAGTTAAGCGCGTAGCTTAGCTCTTTGTCGGCGGCAGGATCGGGAGTAGTGCAGGGGTGGGCTTTCGTGACTATGCGTTCGAGTCTGTCGATAAACTTTGCTATCGACTTAATCCCCTCGTCGCTCCAGGCGCCGCCCTCGAGGTAAGAAAATCCAAACATAAGGTATGCGCGTAGCGTGTCCGAACCGTATTCTTCGATATACTTGTCGGGGTTAATAATATTGCCCTTGGTTTTGCTCATGCGCGTGCCGTCGGGACCTAAAATAACGCCTTGGTGAACGAGCGAGGTGAACGGCTCGTCGAAATTTAGGTAGCCCATGTCGCGCAGTGCTTTTGTTATAAAGCGCGAGTATAATAAGTGCATGCAAGCGTGTTCCGCGCCGCCTACGTACTTATCGACGGGCAGCATTTTGTTGATATAATCGCTGTCGAAGGGCTTTTCGGCGTTCTTTGCGTCGGGGTAGCGTAAGAAGTACCAGCTCGAGCAGACGAAAGTGTCGAGCGTGTCGGGGTCGCGGCGCGCAGGCTTTCCGCACTTGGGGCAGGTAACGTTCATGAATTCTTCGCATTTGCCGAGCGGACTTTTGCCGTCGGGCGTAAAGTTGACGTTATACGGAAGCGTTACGGGTAAATCCGATTCGGGAACGGGTACGGCGCCGCAGTGCTCGCAGTGGATAACGGGTATGGGTGCGCCCCAATAACGCTGACGGGAAACCGACCAGTCGCGCAGGCGGTAGTTGACTTTAACCTTGCCTTTGCCTTCCGATTCGAGCTTTTCCATTATTGCCTTTTTAGCGTCCGCCGAACTCATGCCGTCTACCCACGGAGCGGTATTTATGACAAAACCGTACTCCTCGCAGGGCATAGGATGTTCGGCGCCGTCGCGGTACTCGATAACGGGTTTTATATTAAGGTTGTATTTTGTTGCGAATTCATAGTCGCGTTTGTCGCCGCAGGGTACGCCCATGACGATACCCGTGCCGTAAGTGGACAGCACGTAGTCGGCGATCCAAACGGGCACGCGCTCGCCGTTAAGCGGATTGATTGCGTACGCTCCCGTAAACACGCCTGTCTTTTCTTTGACGGTGGACTGACGTTCTATGTCGCTCAGCTTTGCCGTTGCCTCGCGGTAATCCGCCACGGCTTTACGCTGTTCGGGTGTCGTTATCTCGTCTACAAGCGCGTTCTCGGGCGCGAAAACGATAAAGGACACTCCGCCCAACGTATCGGGACGGGTAGTGAACACGCGGAAGGTTTTGCCGTTTTCAAGCGCAAATTCCACCTCGCCGCCCTCGGATCTACCGATCCAGTTGCGCTGCATTGATTTGGTTTTTTCGGGCCAGTCGATTTTGTCCAAGCCGCTCAATAGCTCTTCGGCGTAGTCGGTGATTTTGAAAAACCACTGAGTCATTTCCTTTCTGACTATTTCCGTGCCGCAGCGCTCGCACTTGCCGTCGACAACCTGTTCGTTGGCGATAACCGTATTGCATGAAGAGCACCAGTTGACGGGCGACAGCTTCTGGTACGCCAAGCCTTTGTTATACAGCTGCAAAAACAGCCATTGCGTCCAGCGGTAGTACTCGGGCGAGCAGGTATATAATTCCGCGCTCCAATCGAACATTGCGCCCATATTTTTAAGCTGATTTTCCATGGTCGCGATATTCTTTTTGGTGCTGTCGAGAGGGTGAATGCCCGTCTTGATAGCGTAGTTTTCTGCCGGCAGTCCGAACGCGTCGAAGCCCATGGGCTGAAAAACCGCGTAGCCTTTCATTTTTTTATAGCGGGCAAACGAGTCGGTCAGTCCGTAATTGTACCAGTGCCCGAGGTGCAGATTAGCGCCCGAAGGGTACGAGAACATTTCCAAAACGTAGTACTTTTTGTCGGTGTTTGCTTTGTCGAAAACGTGCTTTTTGTCGCGTTCCCAGATTTCGTTCCATTTCTTTTCGATTGCCTTGTAGTCCATTTGAAGTTTTTCTCCGATTTTGCTTTGCGTCAATTATATAATATTAGTTCACTTTAGTCAAGAAAATCAAAGCCCATTATAACAGGTCGTCTACCTTAATGGACCGCGCGTACTCGGTAAGCGACATCGTAGTGCTTTTCTTAAACTGTCGCGAGAAGTAGTGGAGCGAGGAATACCCGAGTTTATACGCTATTTCGGTAAAGGTGTACTTATCGAAGCTTATCAGTTTTTTCGCCTCTTCGATTTTAAGTCCGGTAAAATACTGCATTATGGTTTGCCCGGTGCTCTTTTTGAAAATCGACTTAATATATGTCTTTGAAAAGAACAGCGCGCTCGAAAGGTCGTTAAGACTGATTGAACCGTAAACGTTCGCCTCGAGTATTTCCTTGATTTTGTCGGTAAGCTCGCCCGCGCTCTTGCGCTTGTTCTGCGGCTCGGCTTCGTTGCCCGATAGCCTGCGGTAGAGCAGGATCAAAAGCTGTTCGATGTATTGCTTAATGAGCTGTTCGCCGCCGAATGCGCCGTTTTCGGACTTGGACATCTTAAGTAAATAAACGTCATTGAGCTTGTCGGTAAAACAGTCGCGGCTTTCGCGCACGATCTTGTTAAGCAACTCTTTTTCGCTGTCGCTGAGTGCGGTTCTCAAGTCCTCGAACGCGTGCATTACGGGCGACGTACATTCAAAGGAAATAATAACCGAGTTGGCAAACTTGTTTTCGGTGCGTATCGAATGATATTCGTTGGGCTTGTGAAAATATGCTTCGCCCTGATTGAGGTTAAACTCTTTTTCTCCCGCCGTTAAGTGCGCTTCGCCCGAGTCGATATATACGAATTCCCAAAAGTCGTGCGCCTCTCCCTCGAAGGCGAACTTCTGCCCGTACTTAAAGTAATGTATCGTGTAAATCGACTTTACGTTTACGGCTGTCGACAGCGGCGTTTTTTTGTATGTTTTGTCCGAAACATTATCCATAAATCGATTATACATCAAATAAAACCAAAAATCAAGCGGTTGTGTCCTTTTGTGTAAGTTTTGTTTTCTTTTCGGTACAACTGTTTTAAAGATTATGTTATATAATTAAAGTAACAAATCAGCAATACAAAAGGAGTATGATGATATGGAAAGAGTTTTGGATAAAAAGTTCGAACCAATGGCGCGGGCGCTTCGCGATTTCAAGGCGGACGTAGCAAAGTCGGAGCATAAAACGCTGTCGCTTTGCGTAGAGCGCGAGCAGGGCTATAACTACCGTTACGACCTCGAAATCTTCAAAAGCGGCAACGACGAGCGTAACTACCAAATGGCGGAGCGTATCGTAAAGACGCTTATTTGGTTGGTGGGCGGCTTTAAGGTTTTCGTCGCGGGCGATAAAAAGATTGCCGAGAGATTAAAGAAGGATTACTCTAAGGGCGGCGAGCGTCAGTTCGATTCCGACTTCATGGCAAACGTGTACGAGCACGAGTTCGAAGTCGTGGAGTGCGAGAAAAAGGACTTTCCCGAGGTTAAGGAAAGTCAGATCGATATCGGCGGACATATGGACGGCTGCCGTATCGGTTTCGACGCGGGCGGAAGTGACCGCAAGGTAAGCGCCGTCAAGGACGGCGAGGTGCTTTACAGCGAAGAGGTGCTGTGGCTGCCCAAAGTAAACGACGACCCGAACTATCATTACGAGGAGATTTATACCGCGTTTAAGACAGCGGCGGACAAGCTTCCGCGCGTGGATGCAATCGGCGTTTCGAGTGCGGGCGTTTACGTAGATAACAAGATAATGGCGGCGTCGCTTTTCGTAAAAGTTCCCAAGGACAAGTTCGATAAGCAAGTAAAAAATATGTATATCGACATTGCCTCTAAGTTCGGCGACGTTCCGCTGGTCGTAGCGAACGACGGCGACGTAACCGCTCTTGCTGGTGCTATGGAGCTTAACGACAATAAGGTTTTAGGGATAGCAATGGGCACGAGCGAGGCGGCAGGCTATATCAACGGCAAGGGCGGAATCAACGGCTGGCTCAACGAGCTTGCTTTCGTTCCCATGGCGTTCAACCGCGAAACCGTGGACGAGTGGAGCGGCGACGGCGGCACGGGCGCAAGCTATCTGTGCCAGGAGGGCGTAATTCACTTGGCTCAGCTTATGGGACATAAGTTCACCGAGGACACCCCGGCTAAAAAGCTCAAGGCTATTCAGACCATGATGGAAAACGGCGACGAGCGTATTAAGGACATTTACCGCAATATGGGCGAGTACCTCGGCTACGCAATCGCTTACTATACCGAGTTCTACGATATTAAGCATATCCTTTTGCTCGGGCGCGTTACGAGCGGCGAGGGCGGTAACATTATCATGGACGTTGCGCGCAAGATCGTAAAAGAGGAGTTTAACCTCGACATCAACATAACCATGCCCGACGAAAGCAACCGTCGACTCGGACAAAGTATCGTAGCGGCATCTTTACCGCAATTAAAGTAAGTCAATATTTTTTCAAACGGTGGAGATTTCTCCGCTACGCGTTCGAAATGACATTACATAGCATGGGCTATACATTCTCATTCCGCTAGCCGAGCACATAAGCGCGAACGCCACGAAGTATCGAGGCGCAAGCAGACGAGCGCGACGTGGCATGAAATTTCGATGAGTAAGCCTCTTTATTGTCATTCCGAGCGAGCAAGGCTCACTTTGCGACGAGGAATCTCAACATATTAAAAAAATTCATTATATAAGGAGATATAATAGATTATGAAATTCAACAACAAAAACGCAGTTATCTTTTTCCCTGACGGAAAAGAGGACTTAAAACGTACGACGCACATGGCGATTTCGGCGCACCACGACGACATCGAGCTTATGGCTATGCACGGAGTGCTCGAGTGCTTCGGCTTAGAGGACAAGTGGTTTACGGGCGTTGTTACGACCGACGGCGCAGGCAGCCCGCGTGACGACCTTTATGCCGATTACACCGACGAGCAGATGAAAGAAGTCCGTATCGTCGAGCAGAAAAAAGCCGCATACGTAGGCGAGTACGCCGCTCAGCTCATGCTCGGCTACACCTCCAAAGAGGTCAAGGACGGACACAACGAAAAGGTTATCGAAGAGTACATGCGCATAATCGAGGAGGCTCAGCCCGAGGTTATTTATACTCATAACCCCGCCGACAAGCACGACACTCACTGCGCAGTCGTTCTTCGCGTTATCGAGGCTATCCGCCGCTTGCCTGCCGCTAAGCGTCCCAAAAAGCTTTACGGCTGCGAAGTATGGCGCGACCTCGATTGGATCAACGACGAGGAAAAGACTGTATTCGACGTAAGCGCACACCCCAATATCAGCGCCGCTCTTATCAGCGTTTTCGACTCGCAGATCTGCGGCGGAAAGCGTTATGACCTCGCTGCGCAGTGCCGTCGTACCGCCAACGCCACTTACTTTGCAAGCCACGGCGTAGACGAAAGCAATTCGCTCAATTACGGCGTCGACATGACCGAGCTTATCACCACCAAGACCGACGTTTCGCCCTTCGAGTTTATCGCAGGCTATATCGACAGCTTCAAAAACGACGTAAATAAGCGTATCGAGAGATTAACCAAATAAGGAGTTATTATGGAATTTAAAAAGACCTATATGTGGAGCGAAATCTCCGAAGCCGAACGCGTAGCGAAGGACTTCATGAGCGTAAACGCAACCACTATCGACAATATCGTTGCCGCCGCCGAGAAAAAGGGCGTTAAGAATATGTGCCTTGCCGGCCGCGGAACTTCCGATCACGCGCTGTTCTTCTTTAAGTACGCCGCGGAAATCCTTTCCAAGTACACCGCAGGTTACGTAGCCCCGTCCGTCGTTACCATGTACGACGGAGCCGTCGACTTCGGTTCCAATCTCGTTGTCGGCTGCTCGCAGTCGGGCCACGCCGCCGACGTTATCGCCGTTATCGAAAAGGCAAAAGCGCAGGGAGCGGTAACCGTTGCCGTTACCAACGACACCGAAAGCCCGCTTGCAAAAGCCGCCGAGTTCCACTTGTTCTTAAACGCAGGCAAGGAAATCAGCGTTGCCGCTACCAAAACGTTCACCGCTCAGCTTTACGCGTTCATTCAGCTTGCCGCGGCGCTCGGTCACAACAAAGAGCTTACCGCACGCTTTAACTCGCTGTTCGAGAGAATAGGCGGATATCTTAAAGAAGCCGACGCGCTTACCGATAAGGCGTCCGAAAATCTCAAGAATATGAAGGACGGTTTCGTGCTTGCCCGCGGCATAACCTATGCAATCGCGTTCGAGAGCGCGCTTAAGCTCCAGGAAACCTGCTATATCCGTATGCGCGGTTATGCAATGAGCGACTTCTATCACGGGCCCATGGCAATGGTGGGCAAGGGCACAAACGTTATCGTTTATGCACCCGATTATTACGGTGACAATGCCGAGCTTAAGGCTTATCACCTTGCCGACCAAAAGCGCTGCCTCGACAAAATGCTCGAGCTTAACGGCGACATCACGCTCGTTACCGACTGCGACGCTTTAAACGAGTATAAGGATAAAGTTCATCTCAGCAAGTTTAACGCTACGGGCAATGAGTTCGAGGCAATGTTCGCGTTCGCGCTCTATGCGCAGATGCTCGCTTGCAAGATTTCCTGCAAGAT
>CAZBTB010000080.1:0-6761 GCA_964494605.1 uncultured Lachnospiraceae bacterium | reverse complement strand
GCTTAAAATGGGAAACCTTGGTTAAATCGGAATCGAACGTTTACGTTCTTGCCGTGGGCAACAGAATGATTAAAATAGCGCTCGAACTTAACAACGTTAATGTAATTAACGCAAGAGTAATCAAGCCGCTTGACAGCGAATTTTTGAATACGATTAAGGACGGTTCCGTTGTAGTGACCTTAGAGGACGGAATATTGTCGGGCGGATTCGGAGAAAGTGTCCGGTCATTTTTTTCCGATTGCGATAAGAATATCAAAGTTATTCCGTTGGGCTATTCCGATGAGTTTATGCGGACGGCTTCGGAGAGGAAAATGTTGGAATCGGCGGGTTTGACTTCGGAAAATATTGCATATATATTGAAAAAGTATGCATAAATTGTTGAATAATTATAAATTTTGTTGTATAATAGTACTCGTTAACATTATTTAAAGAATTCGTGGAGGTTGTTTGCGTGAAAGTAGGAGTTTTCACAAATCTGCGCAAAGATAAGGACCTGGCTGTAACGAAATCGCTTTTATCTTGTCTTGACGAGAGGAAAATTTCCTACGTTCTCGAGAGGGCGCTTGAAGTAATTCCGGGCAAACACGAATACTTTTCTCGGGAATCTGCTTGTCCAAAGCTTGATTTTATGATAACTGTCGGTGGCGACGGTACTATTTTGCGTATCGCAAAGTTTTGTGCCGAACACGGTATTCCTATTGCGGGGCTTAATCTCGGACATGTCGGTTTCTTGACGGAAGAGGATCCCGACAAGCCGGAAAGACTGATTGATGCCATTGTCGGCGGTAATTATACGTTAGAACGCAGAACTCTTTTGGCTGCGTCATGCGGCGAAGAGACTTATTTGGCGCTTAACGATGCCGTGGTTAACCGAAATTTCGACTCACGCATGCTTGAGGTTGATGTGTTTGTAAACGGTGAGTTTGCCGATAGGTATTTTTGCGACGGCTATATCGTCAGTACTCCGACCGGTTCTACGGCGTATTCGCTTTCGGCTGGCGGACCTATTTTGAGCCCGGGAGTCTCTGCGTGCGTGCTTACGTCAATAAATTCGCATTCGCTGCACTCAAGACCGATTGTTGTTTCCGATAATGACGAAGTTGTGTTAAAATTCGGAGAAAAGTGTTCGGCTAATTTGGTAATAGACGGGCAACCTTGTGTACACCTGGATAAGAATTCCCAAATTCTTATCCGTAAATCCGACCGATATGTGGAATTTGTTCGTTTAACGGGGCATGGGTTCTTTAATAAACTTTTGACCAAACTCAATAAGTGGAGTTTGACTGAAAAGGAGGAGTAGTTTTACAATGGCCAGAAATGCGCGCCAGATGAAATTGTTGGATCTTATAGCGGAAAAAGATATCGAAACACAGGAAGAGCTTGTGGGAGAATTGCTTAGAGCGGGGTTTGAGGTGACTCAAGCTACTGTTTCGCGTGATATAAAAGAGCTTGGACTTATCAAGGTCAGTGCAGACGGTAAAAAACAGCGTTATACCAAAGAACGTTCGGATAGCGCGGTTACATCAAAAGTAACCGATATGTTTAAAAGAGCAGTTATTTCCATCGAGTACGCTATGAATATAGTGGTAATCAAAACCTTGGCAGGCGGAGCCAATATTGCAGGTTCTATGATCGACAGACTTAAAAGTAAATCGGTTTTAGGGTGCGTTGCGGGTGACGATACGGTTTTTGCCGTAATGCGAGATGAGGCTTCCGCGGAAGAAATAACCGCGCAGCTCAGAGAGATTGCCTTTGACTGAAGAGGTGAGTAATGTTAACCAGACTGGCGGTAAAAAACTTTGCGCTTATTTCTAAGCTTGAATTGGAATTTGGCGAAAAGCTTAACATCTTGAGCGGCGAAACGGGCGCGGGTAAGTCTATTATCGTAGATTGTATTATGCTTTTGACGGGCGGGAGATACGATAAGACAATGTTGCGCTACGGTGAAACTTCGGGTTTTGTTGAGGGCGTTTTTACCGTTTCAAAAGAAAACCGCGAGTATTTTGCCGATTATTTAGAGGATGCCGAAGAAGAAATTATTATTTCGAGACGATTTAATTCGGACGGACGTAATGAGATTCGAATTAACGGCAGAAGTGCGAATTTGGCTATGCTCAAGTCGATTTCGGTTAATTTAATTGATATTTGCGGACAAAATGAGCATCAATCGCTGGCAAATGTGGCTAATCATATAAAGGTTGTAGATTACTATGCCAGACATAATATTAAAAAATTATTAAGCGTTATTGCTGTAGATTATGCGAAATTGCGCGAAATCGACAATGCAATGCGGGAAATCGGCAATGCCGAAGAGCGTGCAAGGAATTTGGATATTTATAAATATCAACTTGCCGAAATAGTCGGAGCCAAGATTAAGGACGGCGAAGAGGAAGAACTCACCGCGGCACGTAAGCGCTATTTGGGCGCCGAAAAAATTTGCTCGGCTTTATCCGAGGTGCTGACGGCAATTAACGGAAGTGATGACGGCGAGCCGTCTGCACTTGAACTTATCGAAACCGCCGAGAATAAGCTGTCGTTTGTTTCGAAT
Source organism: uncultured Lachnospiraceae bacterium (assembly GCA_964494605.1). Lineage (GTDB taxonomy): Bacteria > Bacillota > Clostridia > Christensenellales > Pumilibacteraceae > UBA10677. The sequence continues at coordinate 4,213 of CAZBTB010000080.1, read as the reverse complement.
TACGATTCGCGTTATGAAGAATGGGCAGAGCGTTTAAAGTCGGTAATTATCGAAATCGAAGATATAGCCGATTCGGTATCCGATGAATTAAATTCGTTTGAATTTTCTCCGGAAGAACTTGACGATTTGGAAAAACGCTTGAATATTATCCGTAATATTATGCACAAATACGGTACGTATAAAGCGGCAATGGCGTATAAGGCAGATCTTGAGCGGAAAATTGACGAGATAGAGAATGCCGACAGTTATTATGAAAAGCTTTCTAAGCGAAAAGAAGAAGTTTTAAGGAAGTTGTATGACGAATGTTTGCAGTTATCCGATGAACGGAAAAAAGCCGCAAAAGATTTGGAGAAATCTGTAGTTAAAGAATTATCGGAGCTTGGTATGGCAGATTCGTCGTTTGAGGTGCGGTTTGCCGAGATTCCGTCGCTAAAAGATAGTTTCGGTAAATTTACGGCTGGTGGTTTGGATGAAGTGGAGTTTTATTTGAGTCCGAATGCCGGTCAGCCGTTAAAGCCGCTTGTAAAAATTATATCGGGCGGCGAGTTGTCTCGGTTGATGTTGGCGCTTAAAGTGGTATCGTCAAGCGTAGATGATACGCCTACGGTGATATTTGACGAGATTGATACAGGTATAAGCGGTAAAGTCGGGCAGGAAATAGCTAAAAAATTGGCAAGACTGTCTGTAAAGCATCAGTTGCTGTGTGTAACGCATCTTCCGCAAATCGCCGCAATGGCTGATTCGCATTACTTTATTGATAAATATTCCGAAAAAGGACAAACCTTTACTCGGGTGACTGTATTGGATGGGGTTGCCTGTGTCGACGAAGTAGCTCGTCTGTCGGGCGGCAAAGATATAAGTACACAGGCGGGTGACAATGCTGCTCAGATGAAAAAGTGGAGCGATGATTATAAGGCTTCGCTGGAAAAATAAAAAACGAGAATATACCAAAAAGGTCGGATAAAGAATGGAGCTTATAAATCATAAGCTTCATTTTTTAATTTCAGGCGCGGATAAAATCGTATGATTTTGCAAAAACGTCATCATATATTTATATATTTCGTTATTTTCTTTTGGTATAATAAAATCGACTTAAAACGAGGGGATTGATATGAAAGTAACGGCTGTAAAAACATTTGTTGTAGATTGTTTCAGAACGAATTGGGTATTTGTGAAAGTGTATACCGACGATGGTATAAGCGGAGTCGGCGAAGGGACGCTCGAATATAAAGAAAAAGCCTTGGTCGGTGCAATCGAGCATATAGAAAATTATCTCGTAGGCAAAGATCCGTTGCAAATCGAAAAGCATTATCACGATTTGTACAGAGACGCATATTGGCGGGGTGGGGCTGTGCTGATGAGCGCGCTGTCCGCTGTCGAAATGGCGCTGTGGGATATTTTGGGCAAATCTTTGGGTGTGCCAGTATATCAGCTGTTGGGGGGAAAGGTTAACGACGATTGCCGTATATATATCAACGGATGGTTTGCCGGAGCGAAGACGCCCGAAGAGTTCGGTCAGAAAGCCAAAGAGGCGGTTAAAAAGGGTGTTACCGCAATGAAGTGGGACCCGTTCGGAAAAAATTATCTGCAAATTTCCAACAAAAAGCTGGATCTTGCGTTGAAGAAAATAGCCGCTGTTCGCGATGCGGTTGGCAACGATGTGGATTTGCTGATAGAGGCGCACGGGCGTTTCGACGTGCCGACGGGAATAAAAATCGCGCAAGAAGTGGCGCAATTTAAACCTATGTTTTTGGAAGAACCCGTGCCGCCCAACAATTTGGAGGCATTAAAGGCGGTAAGGGATAAATCGCCCGTTGCGATTGCGGCAGGGGAAAGGCTGTATACGCGGTTCGATTACAACGATTTATTCAGATTGCGCGCTGCGGACTATATACAACCCGACATTTCGCATGCCGGAGGAATAATGGAACTGAAGAAGTTGGCGGCAATAGCCGAAGCGCACTATATACCTTTTGCGCCGCACAACCCGAGCGGACCGATTGCGAATGCGGCAACTATGCAAATTGCTGCTTGCTGTCCCAATTTCTGTATTTTGGAAATAATGTATTCGGACGTAGCTTACCGCGGGCTTATAACTAACGAGAATTTGCAGTATAAGGACGGGCGAATCAAAATCGGAGATAAGCCGGGGCTTGGAATAGAACTGAATGAAGAAGAATGTGAAAAGCACCCGTATAAGGAGCATAATTTGCGGCACTATACGGGGGCATTAACGGACATTCGTCCGCCTGAGACAAAGTTTTATTTTTAAGGAGAAACTATGGATAGACTTATACAAGTGGGAAAGTTAAAGACCTACAGCTCGGACGAGATTGAGTTTACGCGGTTCGGTATCGGCTTGGAAAAGCTGGATAGGGCGGTGTTTGACCCGAAAAAGACCTATGATAAGCTCAAGGCTTTAGGCATAAGGTATGTAAGACTTCAATCGGGCTGGATGAGGACGGAAAAGACCGAGGGAGTGTACGACTTTACTTGGCTCGATGACATAGTTGATAATCTCATCTCCCGCGGAATGGAACCGTGGTTTTGCCTGTGTTACGGGAACGGACTCTATTCGCCCGCGGCAAACGAGTATTACGGTGCGGTGGGAGTTCCGCCTATTTTTACCGAGAGAGAAAAGACCGGTTGGGCAAACTACTGTAAGGCGGTCGCCGCGCATTATGCCGGCAGGGTGAAGATGTACGAGGTTTGGAACGAGCCCGACGGACCTTGGTGCTGGAAACACGGTCCCGACGGCACCGAGTACGGAAAGTTTGTCATCGACACTTCACGCGCCGTCCGCTTGGGCGATAAGAACGCGAAGATATTGGCGGGGTCCATAGCCGGCGCAAGCCCGTCGCAAATCAAGTGGTTTGAGGACGCTCTTAAGACCGGAATGTACGATTATATAGACGCAATCACTTATCATCAATACAGGAGCATGGAGACAAGCGTTCCCGAGACCGTACGTGTTTACCGTGCCATTATAGACAGGTACAACTCCGATATAAAGCTCATTCAGGGCGAATCGGGCTGTCCGTCTAAACCGAACGGCAACGGTGCAATGTGCAAGGGCGCTTGGTCGGAGGACAAACAGGCAAAAATGCTTTTAAGGCGGCTTGTCACCGATATGAAGACCGAGGTGGAGTTCAGCTCGTGGTTTACCACCGTCGACATGATAGAGGCGCTAAACGGCAAGAGCAGCGACAAGTCTAGCTATCTCGACTACGGATATTTCGGGGTGCTCAGCGCCGAGTTCGACGACGAGGGGCATTCGACAGGCGAGTACAAGGAGAAAAAGTCTTACTACGCCTTACAGAACCTCTGCGGGCTGTTCGGCAAGCGCGGGGCGGAATACGTCAGTCTCCCGATAAAAGGCGATTGGAACGACTATACCGAGCGTGTGTTTGGCTTTAATGTTTCTTTCAATGACATGGTTACCGCGGGGTTTAAGAAAGACAACGGCTCGTACGCGTTTTTCTATTATAAGCCTACCGATCTCATGACCATCTCATTCGAGGGGGTTGTGTCGCTGTTAGCCGTTATGCCGGGTCTCGACGCGCGTCTCGTCGATCCCATGAACGGCACGGGTTACAAGATTCCCGCCAACATGACCGAGGACCTCGGGAGCGGGGTGATTAAGTTAGACTTTTTGCCGATAAAAGACTACCCGCTGGCGCTTACCTTCGGCGAATTTTTCGAAATGGAGTGAGTATAAAAACAAAGTCGGTTCTTGTTGTCGGCGTTATTTACGGCACTATACGGGAGCATTGACGGACATTCGTCCGGCAGAGACAAAATTTTCTTTTTAGGAGACGGAAGAATGAAACAATTCGAGGTGATAGCATGAGCGCGCGTGTGGCTTTGGTAACGGGTGCGTGCGTCAATACGGGCGTGGCAATAGTCGAAAGATTTGCCTTTGAGGGTTGGAGCGTGGTTTTTACGGGCAGAAATCAAGAAAAGGTTGCCATTGCCGAAAAACAGTACCGTAGTAAATTTCCGAATGTCGAGATCTACGGATATGCGGTCGATTCGCTGGTTGACGAGCGCACGGTTGATGAACAAGGCATAGAAAGGTTGTTTTCCGATTTGGACAAAAAAGGTTTGTTTATCGAATGTTTGGTGCTTAACGCCGCCGATCAAGGCTTGAATATGAAGATATTCGAAAGCCCGTTAACCGATTTTATGCGTGTGCTGAATACGAATGTGGTTT
>CAZBTB010000079.1:0-6792 GCA_964494605.1 uncultured Lachnospiraceae bacterium | reverse complement strand
AGCACTTCCCAGTACTCTCCGAAGTCTCCGGGGCCGTTGCCCATAGAGTGACAATATTCGCAAAGCAGCAGCGGACGGTATTCTTTCTCGTCGTTTAAGTAGCCGTCCTTCAGCCAATCGACGCCGGGATACATACGGCTTACCATATCGAGTTTAATATCGTAATAGTAATTCTCGCCGCGCTTTTCCTTGTCATAATACAGCATTCCCTCGTAATGCACGGGACGGTCGTCTTCGGACTTGATCCACTCGAGCGCCTCGACGAAGTTATCGCCGAATCCCGATTCGTTACCCATAGACCAGATAACGACGGACGGACGGTTTTTGTCCCTTAAGATATTGCACTTCTGTCTTTCGATTATCGCCTGTCTGAATATGGGGCTGTCGGCAATCTCCCAGTAATTATACTCGGCAATACCGTTAGTGCGCGTGCAAACGCCGTGACATTCTAAGTCCGTTTCGTCGATAACGTAAAACCCGTATTTGTCGGTCAGCTGATAGAACTCGGGCATATTGGGATAATGCGAGGTACGGATCGTATTGACGTTCAGTTTTTTCATGAGCGTCATATCCTCGATTAAGTTTTCGACAGTTACCGTAGCGCCCGAAGTCGGATTGAAGTCATGACGGTTTACGCCGCGGAGCTTGATTGCCTTGTCGTTGACCTTAAACACTCCTCCGCTGACTTCAGTCGTTCTTATGCCTACTTTTTCGCCTATAAACTCGCCCTCGGACGAAATGACCATGTCGTAAAGGTAAGGATTTTCCGCGCTCCAAAGCTTGGGACTGTCCACCTTAAAGCTGACCGTCTCGCCCGCTTTAACCGATTTTTGCTCGCCGTTAAACTCAACCGAAGCGCGCTTTCCGCCGACAAGCGTAAAGCTGACCGTTCCGTCGAGCGCGGTCTTGATCTTATAGTCCGCAACGTGACCGTTCGGACGACAGAGTAAGTAAACGTCGCGGAAAATACCCGTAAAACGGAGTTTGTCCTGATCCTCTAAGTATGTCCCGGCGCACCACTTCAATACGAGTACGTCGAGGCGGTTTTCGCCGTTTTCCACCGACTTCGTTACGTCAAACTCGCTAACTCTGTGCGAAACCTGCGAAAAGCCGACGAACTTGCCGTTGACGAACAGATAAAAGCACGAATCCACGCCCTCGAAGTTAAGGTAATATTTTTCGCCTTCGGTTTTATTCAACGTAAATTTACGGCTGTAGTGGAAAGTCGGGTTTACGTTGGGAACGTAAGGCGGATTATACGGAATGGGATAATTGACGTTTGTGTACTGGAAAACGTCATATCCGAAGTACTGCACGCAGGACGGCACGTCAATCTTGTTTTCGGGAGTAACCGAATAAAAATCGTCGGGTACGTCCAGGGGACTGTCGAATTCGCGTATATTCCACTGCCCGTTCAAATCGATATAGCAATCGGATTCGCGGCGGGGCTTAAAAACGTCATCTTTGACGGAAAACGGCACGTAATAAGCGCGCGTAGGTAAAACGTTTACCGCACCCATTTGTTCGTAATATTTTGTCAGCATCATATCTCCTTTCATCGCAAAACCATAAAATGCGATAAGTAATTATATACTTTATTATAATACAACAATCGGGAAAAAAAGTAAAGCCTTACAGCTATAAAAAGTTGCCTACTTTTTTTCAAATTTCAACAACTTTATCCTATAACTTCTTTTTTTTCTTCCGTTTTCCAAACGAAATGAAATGTTGCAACTTTTGCAAGCGTGGCAAAAGTTGCGCAAAAACACGTCGGGGACACTTGCGGCTGTGTCCCCTAACCCCCGCAACGCTTTAAAAAAGGTGGGGATTCCTCGTCGCAAGGGCAAGCCTTGCTCGCTCGGAATGACATTATAGTAACAGAACAGAACGGGTTGAAAGGAAAGCGTAGTCTTAGCCCGTGGTGATTTTACTATTTTTGTCATTCCGAGCGAGAGCCGAGTGTAACGAGGCTCGACGAGGAATCTCTACCTTATACAATAAATCTCCACCGATTAAAAAAATTCTTTAAGTTCCGCTTTAATCTCGGCGGTGCTCGTTATCGTAAACAGCTTAGCTTTAAGCTCGCGCGTGTTTTTAACGCCTTTAAGGTAATATCCTATATGTTTGCGGAAATTGGTATAGGCGTACCGCTCGCCGTCGGCGTCAACCATATAATCTATATGCTTAATCATAGCCTCGGCAAGCGTCATATCGACGGGACAACCCGAAAGCCGCCCGAACAGCCACGGATTTCCGATTGCGTTCCGCCCGAACGCCACCGCATCTGCAATTCCGATAAGCTCGACCGCATTTTTCTCGTCGGCGTCGCCGCTGTGTATCACCGGAATGTCGAGCGCGTTTTTTAACCGCTCGGTAGCCGTAACGTCGGCATAACCCGAATAGCCCATTGCGCGCGTTCTGCCGTGCAACGTCACCGCCGCCGCGCCTGCGTCACGCAAGCGCTTGCAAAAGTCGACTGCGGTAAATTCGCCCTCGTCAAAACCCATGCGCGTCTTGACCGTAACGGGTCTAAAACCCGCCGCTTTTACGCAAGCTTTAACTATCTCGGCGGCAAGCCCGGGATTTTTGATAAGCGCGCTGCCCTCGCCGTTCTTCACGATTTTTGGAACTGGGCAACCCATGTTTACGTCTATAATATCGAAACCGCTTAAATAAGGAAGATTGGCGATCGCCTCGTAAAAAAACTCGGGCTCGTGTCCGAACAGCTGCGCGCACTTAACCGATTCCGCATCCGAAGTTTTAAGTAGCTCCGCGCTCTTTTCGCCGTTATAGCAAAGCCCTTTCGCACTCACCATTTCGGTAACGGTAAGCCCCGCGCCGCACTCGGCAAAAAGCTTTCTCATGGCAAAATCGGTAAAACCCGCCATGGGCGCAAGCACCGTTCGGTTCTTTATTCCGACGCTTCCTATCTTAAACGGCTCGGTCAGTCGACTGCTCATAACTTGTCCGCGGCGTTACTCAAATTATCCGACTTTTCCGCCTCTTTCATATCTTCCATAAACTTGCCTGCTCGCTTATTAAGCTCCGCCTCGCCGTCCGCGCCCGCCGCCGTCGCCAGAACGTCAGCATACAACAATAGGTCGCCAGCGTTTTCCTTATTTACGCCCGACTCAAGCAACTTTACAAGCTTATCTTTTACTGCGTCGGCAGTGAGATTCGCGCCCGCCTTTACCGACCTTTTGTAAGCCTTAGCCGCCTTTAGCAAGGACGGAAAGGACTCGGGCAAACGGTCGAGCTGTTCGGACAAAGTGCTGTAACTTTTTTCAACTGCTTTTGCCTGCTCCCAAAAGTACAACGCCGAATCGGCATCGGTCGCTTTATTAACCCCGAATATATGCGTGTGCCGCCCGACTAGCTTGCCCACAAGCTCGCTGATAGCGTCGGTCAGCGTAAACTCACCCGTGCGCTCGGCAATGTTGCAATGAAAAACGGCCTGCAAAAGTACGTCGCCCACTTCCTCGCGAAGATTATCCACGTCGCCGCTGTCGATAGCGTCCGCCGCCTCGTAAGCCTCTTCAATCAGGTTTATGCGAATGCTCTCGTGCGTCTGCGCCTTGTCCCAGGGACAGCCGTTTTCTGCGGTAAGCGCACCCATAACCGCAATTAGGTCGTTAAAGCCGTAACGCTGCTTTTTGAGAAAATCGCGCTCGCCTTTTAAGAATACCGACGCGCCCTTATACGATTTTTGGCGGTCAAGCTCAAACAGCTTTATCGTTTTTATCTCGCCGCCGCTGCCGAACACCGCGTCGGACTCGTCGCCGTATTTATCCGTAAGCGCAAGCTTAACCGAACTTGCTACAAACTGATCGTCCAAGCCGTAAACCATCAAAGGTACCGAGCTATCGAACAAAGTTTCGGGCGTAATATCGTAAGCCGAAATAAAATTAACAGAGCTGTCGGGCGTTCTTCCTCGATATTCCGATACGCCTGCGATGATTTCCACTTCGGTTTCCTCGGCCAATTTCTTTACTGCGGTATCGGTAAACCCGTCGCCGAGAGTACAATAAACCACGCCGTCGGAGTTTGACGCCGCCGCTTTAAGCTCGGATACAATCATCTCGTCAAGCGCCTCGAAGTCTGCCGCATCGCCGAACTTCTCGCTCAAGACCTCGGTATCAAACCATAATTTTACGCGCGAATATAACTTAACCGCGCTTTTAATCGTCTTTTTTCCGTTTTCGGTCAGATCGCCTTTATTAAGCCCCAAACCCACAACTTTTATCATAACGTGCCGCCTTTTGCATTTTTTTACAGTTTATCACATATTACACTATTTGTCAACGCGTATCGGGCATAGCCGACGCGAATTCGCTCCATAATAAATTCGGAGGTGAGAATTATGACGAAACTTGTCAGCGGACAAATCGCGCCCGTATCGGGAAGCTACAACGTAATAAACGACAACGGCACGTTTTTAGGCACCGTTTACGTAAAACGCGGCAAACGCATGCCGCCCACCGAAACAGCCGACGCACATTTCGAAATTTAACAGGTGAAAGAACTTTTTCAATCGGTGGAGATTCCTCGTCGCAAGGTAAACCTTGCTCGCTCGGAATGACATTACAGTGTATGGGCTACCTTTGTCATTCCGAGTGAGACATTATTTTATATGTCATTCCGAAACGAAGTGAGGAATCCCCACCTTTTAAAGAAGAAAAAAGCTATTGACAAATATTTCAAACGGTTGTACAATATAATAGTTTTATAAAACGTTTCGGAGTGGCGCGATGATTGACCGTTTGATACAAGTTATTCTCGATTTTTTGATTAAGGTCTTCGTGCACCCCGAAATCGTTACCGTTCTTATCGCTATCCTTCCGATAGTGGAAGCGCGGCTTGCAATACCCATAGGACTCGGCTATAACCTCGGCTACTTCAAGTCGTGGTTATTTGCCTATCTGGGCTCTACCGTTATCGCGCCGCTGTTGCTGCTTGTGCTTATTCCCTTCATCAAGTGGCTTGCAAGCACGAAACTCTTTAGAAAAATCGGTTCGGCGCTATATGACAAATTCGAAAAGAAAAGCCAAGGCGTAATAAAGGACGAAGTCGGGCAAGACAAATCCGAAAAGAAAAAGCTTTCGCCCGAAACGAAAAAAATGCTCGGCGTGTTTTTGTTCGTCGCGATTCCGCTCCCTCTTACCGGAATATGGACGGGCTGCGCGGTTGCAAGCATTCTTAAGCTCAAATATTGGAAAGGGCTTACGGCTGTTGCTGTCGGCAACCTTGTAGCCAGCCTTATTATCCTCTTACTGTGCCGCTTTTTCGAGCCGTATATCAATTATATAATAATGGCGCTCGGCATAATCGCAATAGTCGTTATAGTCGTACTGATCATAAAAATAATTTTACACAAGAGTCCCAAACCCGCCGAGGACGGCGCGGCAAAAGACGCGAAGGACGAAACAAATGAATAAAAAATTTATTACGGTACTTTTTGACGGCATGGCGGACTATCCCGACGAAAAGGGAAATACGCCAATGAAGCAAGCTAATAAACCTACGGTAGACGCGCTTGCGTCTCTGTCCGAGGTAGGACTTTGTCAAACCGTCCCCGAAGGCATGAAGCCGGGCAGCGACGTAGCCAATCTTTCGGTTATGGGCTACGACCCCAAAGAGTTTTATACGGGTCGCTCTCCTCTCGAGGCTCTGTCTATCGGCGTGCACATGAACCCCGAAGACGTCAGCTACCGCTGTAACCTTGTGACCTTGTCCGAGGACGAGCCTTATGAAAATAAAACAATGGCAGACTACTCTTCGGGAGAAATAACCACCGATGAAGCCGCCGAGCTTATCCGTTACTTAGCCGATAACCTTCCGCTCGGCGAGCGCTTACGGCTCTATGCAGGCGTCAGCTACCGTCATTGCCTACTGCGCCTAAGCGGCAGAACGGGCGGGATTTTTACGCCGCCTCACGACATAAGCGACCGTAAAATCACCGAATACCTGCCAAAAGGCGAATACGCGGACGAGCTTACAGATTTAATGAAAAAATCATACGAGCTGTTAAATACACACCCCGTCAACCTTGCCCGCGAAAAACGCGGACTGAACAAAGCCAACTCCATGTGGCTGTGGGGCGAAGGACGAAAACCCGCTCTCAAGGACTTTGCTAAGCTCCACGGCAAGCGCGGCGCGATGATTTCCGCCGTAGACCTACTTAAAGGAATAGCCATCGCCGCAGGCATGGAAGTTATCGAAGTTAACGGCGCGACCGGCAATATCAATACTAATTTCGACGGGAAAGCCGCCGCCGCAATAGACGCCCTTAAAAATAACGACTTTGTTTACGTTCATCTCGAAGCGCCCGACGAATGCGGTCACCAAGGCAACTACGAGGAAAAAACCCGCGCAATCGAGCTGATCGACGAAAAAATCGTAAAACCCATAGTCGACTTTTTAACCGAAACGAAAACCCCGTTCAGGTTGATGGTTTTACCCGATCACGCAACGCCCGTGTCCTTAAAAACCCACGTAAGCGACCCCGTCCCCTACATGATTTACGACAGCGAAGCTCGTCAAAACGGCGTTATTACTTTAAACGAATTTACGGCTAAAGCAACCGGCATAACCGTCGACAGCGGCGTGGAATTATTGAATAAGCTATTAAAATAGGCGGAGATTTAATAGGTGGAGATTCCTCGTCGGCTCGCGCCTCGATACTTCGTGGCGTTCGCGCTTACGCGCTCGGCTAGCGGAATGACATAATAAATAACGTCTCACTCGGAATGACAATATAATAAAAACGTCTCGGGTTGATACTAAGCTTAGTAT